>JAGBTC010000324.1 GCA_017631545.1 Oscillospiraceae bacterium | reverse complement strand
GGTGCGGAATGTGTCGTCACCCGGTGCCGGGTCAGTGGCAATCCGCTTCTTGTCCTGCGCCAAAGGAAAGCCTTGGAAACCTTGGTTTCCAAGCTGACTTTTGGTTTCTTTTGTTCAGCGACAAAAGAAACCCGCCGCCGGGGCGGCGGAACAAAAACCCCTACAACAATTTGTTGTGAAATAACGGTGGTTACCTGGTTTTGTGGTATGGTTTGCTTTGAGGTGATCCATATGTTCAAAGGCCCGAAGAAAATCGTTTCCCTCGGTCTGCCGGAGGAATGTTATGACAAAATCAAGGAGCTGGCCGACGATACTTACCGCACCGTCCCCAGCTACATACGAATGATCGTGTACCATTATCTGCGTCAGTTGGACAAGCCGGGGGAGCAGGCCGACGAGTGGTGGGTGGTCAAATAAAAACGGCGGCGGAGCAACTGCTCCGCCGCCGTTGGCGTTGTGGGAAGAATTACAGATCCACCATCTCGATGGTCTCTTCCTTGATGTTGTGCTTGTTGGCGTAGGCGGTGAGCATCAGGGTCAGCGCGCCGTCGCCGGTGACATTGCAGGCGGTGCCGAAGCTGTCCTGCAGGGCAAAGATGGTCAGCATCAGGCCGGTGCCGGTGGCGTCAAAGCCCAGCACGGACATGATCAGACCCAGCGAAGCCATCACCGTGCCGCCGGGCACGCCGGGGGCGCCGATGGCGAACACGCCCAGCAGCAGGCAGAACAGCACCATGGAGCCGATGGAGGGCAGCTGGCCGTACAGGATCTTGGACACGACCATGACGAAGAACACCTCGGTCAGCACGCTGCCGCACAGGTGGATGTTGGCAAACAGGGGAATACCGAAGTCCACCATATCCTTGCGCAGGGTCTTGGCCTTGTGGGCGCAGGTGAGGGCCACGGACAGAGTGGCGGCGGAGCTCATGGTGCCAACGGCGGTGATGTAGGCCGGGCCGTAGTGCTTGACGATCTCAATGGGGTTGGTGCCGGAGTAGAGGCCGGCGGCGCCGTACAGAACGGCCATCCAGATGTAGTGACCGACCATGACGATCAGAATGACGATCAGGAACACGGGCAGCTGCTTGGTGATGGTGCCGTCATAGGCCAGACCGGCGAAGGTGCAGCCGATGAAGAAGGGCAGCACGGGAATGACGATCTTGGACACGATCTGCAGCACGATCTTCTGGATCTCGTCCAGCAGGCGGATCATGACGGCGGCCTTGGTCCACACAGCGGCCAGACCCAGCAGCACGGACAGCACCAGCGCGCTCATCACGGGCATGATCTGGGGGATATCCAGCTGGAAGGCCACCGCAGGCAGATCGCGCAGGCTGTCCACCTGAGCGGCGATGGGCAGGGCAGGGATCAGGCCGTAGCCGGCGCCCATGGACAGAAAGGCGGCCAGAATGGAGGACACATAGGCCAGAACCAGCGCCACGGTGAGCATCCGGCTGGCGCTGGAGCCCAGCTTGGTAATGGACGGGGCGATAAAGCCGATGATGATCAGGGGCACGCAGAACATAATGAGCTGGCCCAGGACATACTTGACAGTGACGACGACGGTCATCAGACCCTCGGGTGCGAACAGACCGACGACCATGCCCAGGAGCAGGCCGATCAGCAGCTTTGCGGGGAGACTTTTCAGAATTTTCATGTTTTCCCTCCTAAATGATTGTTCCTTGCGTGTTTTATCCGGGTCCGAAGCCCCTGTGGGGCGTCCGGTCGTGATACAACGGGGCAGGAAACCCATCTATACACCTTAGTATACTAAAGCAAGAGGGTTTTTGCAACCGCTTTCCCAAATTAAATGCCCAGAATACGGGTGGCGGCGGCAAAATAGATCAGCAGGGACAGGGCGTCCACCACCGTGGAGATACAGGGGGAGGCCATCACCGCCGGGTCGATGCCCAGCCGGTGGGCCAGCAAAGGCAGCAGACAGCCCACCAGCTTGGCGCACACCACGGTCAGCGCAAGGG
>JAGBTC010000323.1 GCA_017631545.1 Oscillospiraceae bacterium | reverse complement strand
GTGTGTATCCTCTGTCAATGCGAAGATTGCGAATGGTTTCGAATTTCATCTGGTCGTAGCGCATGTTAATCACCCCACCAAACCATAGAACATCTCGAAACAAGATATTGCTTTTTATCTTAATTTAAGATACAATTCTTGTGGGGTGATTTTATGCCAAACGATAAAGAACTATACTTTAAGCTTTTTTCCGCCGTTGCGGACGCCACCGAATATCTGGAGCAGGAGAACAACGGGCTTGCCCGTCAGCGGCTCGTCGCTGCCCAAAAGGAGGCAGAGGAGCAGTTTCTGGGACAGGAGGAGTGATGCCGCCGGTCTTCCCGTAGAGGTGGGCCTCTGCGCCCACCCGTTTTCCACACAAAAAACAAGACCGCCCAAATGGGCGGCCTTGTTTTTTGTTTTGGTTTGTTTCGTGGCATCAGAACGCCATCTTCTCCTCCAGCCAAGCCTTCAGCTGGCTGATGGGCATACGCACCTGCTCCATGGTGTCGCGGTCGCGGACGGTGACGCAGTTGTCGGCCTCCTCGGTCTCGCTGCCCACAGTCTGGAAGTCTACGGTGACGCAGTAGGGAGTGCCGATCTCGTCCTGACGGCGGTAACGCTTGCCGATGGAGCCGGCATCGTCGTAGTCCACCATGAAGTACTTGGAAAGCTCCGCCTGGATCTCACGGCCCTTGTCGCCCAGCTTCTTGGACAGGGGCAGCACCGCCACCTTGAAGGGGGCGAGGGCAGGGTGCAGGCGCAGAACGGTACGCACATCGTTCTTCTCCGCGTCCACCACTTCCTCGTCATAGGCGTCGCACAGGAAGGCCAGGGTCACGCGGTCGGCGCCCAGAGAGGGCTCGACAACATAGGGGATATAGTGCTCGTTGGTCTCCTGATCGAAGTAGGTCTGATCCTTGCCGGAGGTGGTCTGGTGGGCGTTCAGGTCAAAGTTGGTACGGGAGGCAACGCCCCACAGCTCGCCCCAGCCGAAGGGGAAGACAAACTCAAAGTCGGTGGTGGCGTTGGAGTAGTGGCTCAGCTCTTCGGGATCGTGGTCACGCAGACGCAGATTTTCGTCCTTCATGCCCAGATCCAGCAGCCACTGGTGGCAGAACTGCTTCCAGTAGGCAAACCACTCCAGCTCGGTGCCGGGCTTGCAGAAGAACTCCAGCTCCATCTGCTCGAACTCACGGGTGCGGAAGGTGAAGTTGCCCGGGGTGATCTCGTTACGGAAGGACTTGCCCACCTGGCACACGCCGAAGGGCAGCTTGCGCCGGGTGGTGCGCTGGACATTCTGGAAGTTGACAAAGATGCCCTGGGCGGTCTCGGGACGCAGGTAGACGGTGTTCTTGGCGTCCTCGGTGACACCCTGGAAGGTCTTGAACATCAGGTTGAACTGACGGATGTCCGTCCAGTTGTGCTTGCCGCAGGTGGGGCAGGGGATGTTATGCTCCTCCACAAACTCCTTCATCTCCGCCTGAGAGAAGGCGTCCACGGGCTTGGGCAGGGTGAAGCCGTTTTCGGCGCACCAGTCCTCGATGACCTTGTCGGCGCGGAAGCGCTCCTTACACTCCTTGCAGTCCATCAGCGGATCGGAGAAGCCGCCCACATGGCCGGAGGCCACCCACACCTGGGGGTTCATCAGGATGGCGGCGTCCAGACCCACATTGTAGGGGTTCTCCTGCACGAACTTCTTCCACCAGGCCTTCTTGACGTTGTTCTTCAGCTCCACACCCAGAGGGCCGTAGTCCCAGGTGTTGGCCAGGCCGCCGTAAATTTCGGAGCCGGAGAAGACGAAGCCGCGGCCCTTACACAGAGCGACGATTTTTTCCATGGTTTTTTCGGTGTTTTTCATGATACAAACTCCCTTTCTGTGTGGCCCGGAGCATAGAAAAAGCCCTGGGCCGATTATAGTCGGCTCAGGGCGAATAAAACCTTATCCGCGGTTCCACCTGAATTCCCACCCGGTCGATGGGCACTTCGTTTCCCGTAACGGAGGAGTCCGGAGGGCCATTTCCTGCCCACAGCGAACCGGATGCCTTCCCCACACGGCTTCGGAGGGCTTGCACCAACCGCCCTCTCTCTGCAGCCGCCGCCCGGGTACTGTTTCCGGTCAAGCTTTTGGGTTATTGTACTATACCAATTCGCCGCCGTCAAGGACAAAAACAGGGGATTTTACTCCGGATTTCCTCCCGGAAAAGAGCAAAACAGAAAAAATCGAAAAAATGTTCGATTTTTGGGTTGACAAACTCGAACATATGTTGTATTCTTGTATCGAACAAAAGTTCTGCTCCGCAAGTGAACGGGAGAAAAGTCCGGTTTTTTGGACAATCCCGATGCTATAGTAACATCAACAAAGCCAAACAGGAGGGTACTATGATGCAGACGACTTATTATAATGTGAACCGAACCAACGGCACGATGATCGACCTGTACCAGCGCCGCCAGCAGCTGGCCATGTCCCAGATGGAGAGCGGCCTGTGGCTGTATGAGGACAAGCCCCGTCGGCGCCGCAGCCGCAAGACGGCTGTCCGGCGCAGCGAGCTTTCCGAGCTGCTGGCCAGCTCGGGCGTGCTGGCCGTGACCATTGCCGGCACGGTGCTGGCCATGTGCCTGTGATCGGGCAGCCTGTGTTTGTTGTGTGAGTTTTGGTGCTTATTTCCTTTCCGGTGCGCGCCCTCCCGACCTTAGACGGGAGGGCGCGCGTAGTTGCAAGGGAAAATTTCCTGTGGACAGGCATAGCCTTTTGTCGGGAAATGTGGTATGCTTGTATCCGGTTCTTTAAGGAAGGAGGCGCGCTATGCGTATTGCCGGTCTGCAAAAGCTGACATTGCTGGATTTTCCCGGGCACACCGCCTGTACGGTGTTCACCGCCGGGTGCAATTTGCGCTGCCCCTTCTGCCACAACAGCGAGCTGGTGCTGCCCGAGCGCACGCCCCCCCGGCTGGAGGAGGAGGCGTTGTTCTCCTTTTTGTCCAAGCGGCAGGGGATATTGGAGGGCGTTTGCGTCACCGGCGGCGAGCCGCTGCTGCAAGCGAACATTGCC
>JAGBTC010000322.1 GCA_017631545.1 Oscillospiraceae bacterium | reverse complement strand
TGACATCGTTCATGCCGGCGTTAGCCAGAGCGGTGACGACATCCAGGTACAGGGGCTCGCCCAGAGCGCCGGGCTCCTTGGTGCGGTCCAGCACCGCGATCTTCTTGGCGGTGGCGGGAATGGCGGCAATGAGCTTGTCCGCTCGGAAGGGACGGTACAGACGCACCTTCACCAGACCCACCTTCTCGCCCTTGGCGTTCAGGTAGTCGATGACCTCCTCAGCCACATCGCAGAAGGAGCCCATGCAGATGATGACGCGGTCGGCGTCGGGTGCGCCGTAGTAGTTGAACAGCTGATAGTCGGTGCCCAGCTTTTCGTTGACCTTGGCCATGTACTTCTCCACGATGGCAGGAACGGCCTCGTAGTACTTGTTGCTGGCCTCGCGGTTCTGGAAGAAGATGTCACCGTTCTGGTGAGAGCCGCGCATGACGGGGCGCTCGGGGTTCAGCGCGCGCTTACGGAAGGCCTCGACCGCCTCCATATCGCACATTTCCTTCAGATCCTCGTAATCCCACACGGCGACCTTCTGGATCTCGTGAGAGGTACGGAAGCCGTCAAAGAAGTTCAGGAAGGGGACACGGCCCTCGATGGCGGCCAGATGGGCCACGGGAGCCAGATCCATAACCTCCTGCACATTGCCCTCGGCCAGCATGGCAAAGCCGGTCTGGCGGCAGGCCAGAACATCGGAATGGTCACCAAAGATGTTCAGCGCGTGGCTGGCCACGGTACGGGCAGACACATGGAACACACCGGGCAGCAGCTCGCCGGCGATCTTGTACATATTGGGGATCATCAGCAGCAGGCCTTGAGACGCGGTGTAGGTCGTGGTCAGGGCGCCGGCGCCCAGAGAGCCGTGGACGGTGCCGGCGGCACCGGCCTCGGACTGCATCTCCACCACCTTGACGGTGGTACCAAAGATGTTCTTCTGACCCAGAGCGGCCCACTGATCCACATAGTCGGCCATGGGGCTGGACGGAGTGATGGGGAAAATGCCCGCCACTTCAGTAAACGCGTAGCTGACATATGCAGCGGCGTTGTTGCCGTCCATGGTTTTGAACTTTCTTGCCATAGAATCCCTGCTTTCTTCCATTTATTTGTTGTATTTTGAGATATTGCCGCCCCGTATGCACCGGTTTCCTTCTCCGGGCATGCAGTTGCCGCCCCCTCCCGCAATTTCGGGTGGAAGCGGTACTGAGACAATATCGCGTTTACGGTGATTAGTCTATCACTTTTCCCTTGCCTTGTAAATGTCTAATTCACCTTTTTCTACTGACATTTTCGGAAAATACACCCATCTTTGCATTGAATTTTTCATATAGCCAGAGTAAAATAAGCTATATATTGCCATTTGCATGGGAGGGATGGGTTTGGTCTTTAATATTCGCTCGCTGGGACTGCACGGCATCGCCGGCTACGAGGTCTCGGTGGAGTGCGATCTGTCCGGCGGTCTGCCCGCCTTCACGGTGGTCGGTCTGCCCGACGCGGCGGTGAACGAGGCACGGGAACGGGTGCGCGCCGCCATCAAAAACAACGGTTTTTCCTTCCCGGTCAGCCGCATCACCGTCAACCTTGCCCCTGCCCATGTGAAAAAAGTGGGCACACTGTACGACCTGCCCATACTGGTGGGTATCCTGTGCGCCGGCGCTCAGCTGAAACTGCAGGATAAAAACTGCGCCTTCGTGGGCGAGCTGTCTTTGTCCGGTGTACTGCGCCCTGCCGCCGGTATGCTGCCCATGGCGCTGGCGGCCAAGGCCGCCGGCGTCGACACGCTGTATGTCCCCGAGGAAAACGCCGCCGAGGCCCCGCTGGCTCAAGGGCCGCGCGTTTTCCCCGTGCGTGATGTCGCTCAGCTGGTGGCGCACCTGAACGGCGAAGCGCCCATTGACCCTGCTGCCTTGTGGCAGCCAGGGCACAGCGATGTCTTT
>JAGBTC010000321.1 GCA_017631545.1 Oscillospiraceae bacterium | reverse complement strand
TGGATCCTGCCCCGGCGCTGGCCGCATTGAAGGAGAAAAATCTGGATCTGCAGGACGAGCGCAATGTGCTGTTGGGCGCCATGGGCCTTTTGCCCAGCGAGCTGGAGGACTCCCCTGCCTGCGTGGACTGCGGAGACACCGGCTGGCTGGGAGCGACCATGTGCCGCTGCCTGCACGAGCTGTGCAAGCAGGAGCAGATTCGCGCCCTGTCCAGTCTGCTGGATCTGGGCGAGCAATCCTTTGAACACTTCCGCATGGACTATTATTCCACCCAGCACGATCCCGCCGTTGGCACCTCCCCACGGGAAAACATGGAAGAGTTTGTTTTCCCCATGTGCCTGAACTATGCCCGTAATTTCGGCCAGCGTGCCACGCGCAACCTGTTTTTGTACGGCGCGCCCGGTCTGGGAAAGACCTATCTGTCCGCCTGCATCGCCCGGGTGGTGTCCGAGCAGGGGCATTCCGTGGTGTACGATACGGCGGGCAACATCTTCGCCCGGTTCGAGGCACAGAAATTCAACCGCGACCCGGACGCCCGGGACGAGACCCGGCGCTACCTCAACTGCGACCTGCTGATCATGGACGATCTGGGCTGCGAGCTGACCACCCAGTTTACCCAAAGCGCCCTGTACGAGCTGATCAACACCCGACTGATCACGGGCAGACATACGGTCATCTCCTCCAACCTGACCATGGACGATGTGTCCCGGCGCTACTCCCCCCAGATCGCCTCCCGGCTGGAGGGCGAGTACCACCCCCTGCACTTTTTCGGTTCGGATATCCGCCTGCTCAGCAAAAATGCGTATTAAACCCAAACGCCGCCCTACAGGGCGGCGTTTGGGTTTTCCTGTTTTCGCAGATATTCCAGCAACAAATACCGCAAAAGTCCAGCCGGCGTACGGCACTCGTCCTGCGCCCGCTTCTTCAGCTGCTCATGCATCTGCTTTGGCACAGTGACCGCTACTGTTCTTCTATCGTTCTTATTCATTTGGTTTTCCCGTCCTTTTTCTCTTGTTTCATTACTATAAAATTATTATGCCAGTATTTCTGCCAAAAACTAATGGCAGAAATACTGGCATTTATAATGTTTTAAGAGGTGAGTTTTGTGATTTATCATCGAATTCGTGCCCTGCGAGAGGACAAAGACTGGACTCAGCAATATGTGGCCGATCTACTTGGGGTCAACCGCCGCACCTACTCCGCTTACGAAAACGGGATCAATACTATGTCGCCCGAAATTTTGGTCGCACTGGCGAAACTCCACAACACCAGTGTGGACTATCTTCTGGACCTGTCAGACGAGCCTTGATCTCTTCCGGCAATTGACATCGGCAGGGGCATCCGTTAAAATAGCGTTGGTGTTTCTGCGTGTCCGGGAGAACGCCAGATCTATATGCCCCAGTATTTACTGCGGCTTAGCAAGCCTGCGCGCTTAGCCGCAGTTCATGCCGAACCCTGTTCGGCTGCTCAGTTGTATACTTACTCGCGCTTGACGAACCTGTGCGCTTAGCGCGAGTTAGTGCCGAACGCCGGCGGTGTTCGGCAGAGCGTCCGCCCCATCAGGACGGGCAAAAACTTTATATGCCCCAGTAGCTCAGTTGTATAGAGCGTCCGCCTCCTAAGCGGAAGGTCGGAGGTTAGAGTCCTCTCTGGGGTGCCATTATTACAGAGAAAAAGGATGTGCAAGCATGGATTACGCAAAGGAATCCCTGCGCCTGCATGGCGAATGGAAGGGCAAAATCGAAGTGGTAGCCACCGTCCCCGTGGCCACCAAGGACGACCTGTCTCTTGCCTACACCCCCGGCGTGGCCCAGCCCTGTCTGGCCATTCAGGAGGATGTGAATAAAAGCTACGAACTCACCCGCCGCCACAACCTGTGCGCCGTCATCACCGACGGCTCCGCCGTGCTGGGTCTGGGCAACATCGGCCCCGAGGCCGGCATGCCCGTGATGGAGGGCAAGTGCGTGCTGTTCAAGGCCTTTGCCGATGTGGACGCCTTCCCCCTGTGCGTCAAGACCCAGAATGTGGACGAGTTCGTTCAGACCGTCTACAACATTTCCGGCTCCTTCGGCGGCATCAATCTGGAGGACATCGCCGCCCCCCGCTGCTTTGAGATCGAGCGCAAGCTCAAGCAGATGTGCGACATTCCCATCTTTCACGACGACCAGCACGGCACCGCCGTCGTTGTTCTGGCCGGTCTGATCAATGCACTGAAAGTGGTCGGAAAGGAAAAGGAAACGGTGAAAATCGTCACCGTGGGCGCAGGTGCGGCCGGCATCGCCATTGTGAAAATGCTGCTGGCTGCCGGCTTCAAAAACATTACCATGTGCGACAAGCAGGGCGCTTTGTATGCGCAGGCGCCCGGCATGAACTGGGCACAGGCAGAGATGGCCACGCGCACCAATCCCGACCAGACCCCCGGCACGCTGGCCCAAAAGCTTGTGGGCGCCGATGTGTTTATCGGCACCTCCGCCCCCGGTATTGTGACGCGTGAGATGGTTTCCACCATGAACAAGGACGCCATCATCTTTGCCTGCGCCAATCCCACCCCCGAGATCTTCCCCGACGATGCCAAGGCCGGCGGTGCCGCCGTGGTGTCCACCGGACGCAGCGATTTCCCCAACCAGATCAACAATGTGCTTGTGTTCCCCGGCCTGTTTCGCGGCACCTTCGATGTGCGCGCCAGCGACATCAACGAGGAGATGAAACTGGCCGCCGCCCACACACTGGCAAACCTCGTTTCCGAGGACGAGCTCAGCGCCGACTGCATCATCCCCAAGGCCTTTGACCCCCGGGTCGGCCCTGCAGTGGCCGCCGCCGTGGCCGAGGCCGCCCGGAAAACCGGCGTGGCCCGCATCTGACCTGTACATAGATAAAACAAGGCTGCCGTTTGGCAGTCTTGTTTTTTATGTCCCGACCTGCCCGTTCCCGTTTCCCTTGCAATCGTCCCGGCCCGGGCGTATAATCAAAACAGAACAAAGGAGGTGGATCTGCGTGGACGACCAAAGCAGCGGGAGCAGAACTGGCGGTTATCCCTTATTCCCCCTGCCGAAGGCAGCGCGGTCTGCCCGACGCAGGCAACCCTAAGGGGGCATTGCACCCTTTGCCCGGAATAAGTGACAACCGCCGCAGGGAATACTTTTCCTGCGGCCGTTTGCACCCGCTTTCAAAGCCGTTGATTTGAAAGGGGATTTTTATTATGTACGAGATTTTGACCAAAGCCGACGCGCTGGCGCTGGCGCAGCAAAAGCAGCTGCGCCGCCTGCGGCAGGCGCTGACCGAAATGAACGCCGTGGATGTGGCCACCCTGCTGGACGAGTTGGAGCCGGATAAGCTCATCCTCCTGTTCCGCCTTCTGCCCAAGCAGCAGGCGGCGGAGGTGTTCGCCTGTCTGGAGGATCGGGACGGACAGCAGCGGCTGATCCAGGCGCTGAGCGACCGGGAGCTGCGTGAGGTGCTGGATGAGCTGTTTGTGGACGATACGGTGGATCTGATCGAAGATATGCCTGCCAATGTGGTGCCCCGTATCCTGCAAAACTGCGACCGCACCACCCGGGAGCAGATCAACCAGCTGCTCAACTACCCCAAAGACAGCGCCGGCGCGCTGATGACCACGGAATTTGTCTCCCTGCGCCCGGAGGACACGGTGGCGCAGGCCTTTGAGCGCATCCGCCGGGAGGGCGTGGACAAGGAGACGGTGTACACCTGCTATGTCACCCGCAGCCGGCAGCTGCTGGGGGTGGTGACGGTGCGGCAGATGCTGCTGTGCCGGCAGGACACCCCCATCGAGTCCATTATGGAGCGCAATGTGATCTTTGCCCACACCACACAGGACAAAGAGTCGGTGGCTCAGACCTTCACGCGCTACGGCCTGACCGCCCTGCCCGTGGTGGACGCGGACGAGCGGCTGGTGGGCATCATCACCGTAGACGACGCCATGGATGTTCTGGAGGAGGAGACCACCGAGGACATGGAGAAGATGGCCGCCATTCTCCCCGGCGACAAGCCCTATCTGCGTACCGGCGTGTGGGAGACGGTGGGCGCGCGCCTGCCGTGGCTGCTGCTGCTGATGCTTTCGGCCACCTTCACCGGCATGATCCTCAACGGCTTTGAGTCGGCGCTGGCTGCCTGCGTGGTTTTGACCTCCTTTATCCCCATGCTCACCGGCACCGGGGGAAACTCCGGCTCTCAGGCCTCGGTGGCGGTGATCCGCGCCCTGTCTCTGGGAGAGGTGGAGACCTCCCGCATCCCCGCGGTGGTGTGGAAAGAGCTGCGGGTGTCCGTGATCTGCGGCCTGTGTCTGGCCGGTGCCAACTTCCTCAAAATGCTGGCGGTGGATCGCTGGCTGATGGCCAATCCCGAAGTGACGGGATCGGTGGCGCTGGTGGTGTGCATTACGCTGGCCGCCACGGTGACCTGCGCCAAGCTGGTGGGCTGCCTGCTGCCCATCGGAGCGGAAAAGCTGGGCATCGACCCGGCGGTTATGGCCTCCCCTTTCATCACCACG
>JAGBTC010000320.1 GCA_017631545.1 Oscillospiraceae bacterium | reverse complement strand
GGTCAGCCCATTGAGGTGATCCCACTTCTGGATCTCCGCAGGCCATGTATCTCTGGCAACGCGGAGCGGGGCGATCACCAGCACCTTGCGAACAAGGAAGCTGTCGAGGCAAAGGTCGAAGATGGCCGACAGAGTGATGACGCTCTTGCCCAGACCCATGTCCAGGAATACCGCCGACACGGGGTTCTCCAGGATGAAGTCGGTGGCGAAGCTCTGGTAGTTATGTGGTTTGTATTTCATCGAGAATCCCTCCAATCTGTTCTGGGCCATCAATGCAGTAGACCAAAAAGCCGAGTGCTTCTAACTGTCTTTTTCGCCTTACCTGCAGAGGCCTTAATGTTTCGCCCGGAGCCTTCAGCTCAATAAAGGCGATTTTTCCTCCAGGGAGGAGTACCAGGCGATCTGGCACTCCATCTAAACCTGGGCTTACGAACTTTGGTGCAAGGCCGCCCATTGATTTCACGGCCTTGACCAGTTTCGTCTCAATGTATTTCTCACGCATATTGACCTCCTGTGTTCTCAAAACCCAAGAAGCCCTTTACGCGTGCAAATGCGGGTTTTCGGTTCTCTATGGCCCCATATTTCACTTTTTTCAAAATATAAGAAATGTTAGGAACATAGGAACAAGGCTGCTGATTTTCCTTGGTACTACAGGGGCCGCCGCCGTTCCGATGGGGTGTTCCGAGTGGTGTGCCGAACCTGCAGCTCACCGCTGGGTACAAGTTCCCGTTCTCGGAACAAGAGCGGGTTTTCATTGGGAACACTCCTTGGGAACGAAGATGTACTGCGGGCCGTAGAGCGGGATGCGGACCTTCTGGGGTTCGCGTTTCCAGCCCAAGCGGGCCAAGATGCTCGTTAGCTCGTTACTGTCGGTGCGGCGCAGGTTCGCACGCTCTTTACCGAAGCACTCGCACCAAATCTCCATATTGGAAACCGAGGTGCGACGGGTGGTGCCAGTCTTGACCTGTTCACCGAAGTCGGTGCCGTTGAGGAAGTTGCGGCGTTCAAAGATGTCCATCTTATCCCAGCCTTCCGGCAGCAAGGCTTCCAGGTAGTTGCGGACCACGCCTTCGCGCTCGTCGGATTCCATGGCGTCGCGCTGTTCGGCCTTTGCCTGCATCTCCATAGAAGCATCCAGAAAGAGCTTCTCACCCTGTTTGACATACACCAGCACCTCGGCCCAGATCTGCTGGATCTCCTCGTGGGTGAGGTTCCAGGACTGCTTTTTGCCGTGGCCGGGGGTGCGAACAGGCCAGAAGCGACGGTTGCCTGTGGTGTCGCGCAGGTAGCCGCTTTCAGCGTTGGTGGTACCGAAGAACACGCATTGACGCAGGTGCGGAGTGGCGCGTTTACCAAAAGCAGCACGGTAGATGTCGTTCTGACGGGAAAGGAAGGAACGCAGCGTTTCCACTTCGGCCTTCTTCAGACCCGCCAGCTCACCGATCTCCAAGATCCAGTATCCCTGGAGTTTTTCGGCGGCAGTCTTATCCTTGGTGTCGCCCAGGTTCAAGCTGTCGGAGAACCATTCACCAGCCAGCTTTGCAATAAGGGTACTCTTGCCCACACCCTGGGGGCCATTCAGAACAAGGATGCTGTCGAACTTACAGCCCGGACGAAGCACACGGGCAACGGCAGCACAGAGGGTCTTTCGGGTAACTGCACGGACATACGGGGTGTCCTCGGCAGCCAGGTAGTCGATCAGCAAGGTGTCCACACGCTCGGTTCCGTCCCATTCCGGCAAGTTGTCGATGAACTCGCGGATCGGATGGTAGGAGCGGTCATCGGTAACCTTCATCACGGCAATGTCATAGTTGCGGGCCGAGAAGGTTCCGTAGTTTTTGTCGATGTACGAAATGAGCTGGGCATCGTCAGCATCGCGCCAGAACTTGGAGGGGTGCTTCCAGGGGACATCGCCCTTGATCTCCATACCGTCCAGAAGCTGATTGAACACCAGCGGCTGCAGGTTGGGATCGTTCTCCAGAATCAGCGTGAGGTTGCGGAGGGTGTTCTTAACATTGCCGAACTTATCCAGTTCCAGCGCCTTCTGCCAGTCGTCGTCCTGGAACTCCATCGATGCCTGGGCCATACGATCCTCTGTGAACACCGCTTTGACCTTATCGTCCTGCAGCGCCAGATCGCTCATGGCTTTATAGGAAGGCATCTTGCTGATGGGTGTATCCAGGCCGATGTTCTCGTCCAGCTCACGGAACTTGTGCAGACGGACGATATCAAAGGCGTTCAGCAGCTTGCCGCACACAGGATCGGTGGCGTGATGGCTGTAGGCAAACTTCCCGTCGTAGACCACAACACCAGCGCTGCTATCGGCGGGAATGTAGTCAAAGCGGCCGTTCATGGCCGAGGGTGCATAGATGTCGGAAAGGAAGGTCTCAATGGCATCCTCAATGGTGTAGGCGCGGCAAAATGCGCCAATGATGCCGGGCTTGGTCAGCGGATCGGCCTGCTGGGAGATGCTGCGGCGTACAGCTTCAGACTGCCTGCTGGAAACAGGCCAGGTGGATGCGTCGCGCCAATCAGCATAACGGGAAAGGTACACATCGGGGTCCAGCTCAGAGCCATCCTTGGTCTGGAAGAAGAACTCACCATTGGTGGATGTGGAGGGCCAGTACATCAAGCGGCAGGCCTCATAGGTCGTATCGTCAAACAGGTCGATGCCGATCTCCTTGGCGACCATGCGTGCCACGGCCGGATATTCCTCCTCGGTGATTTCGCGGGAGAGCGGGATAATCATACGGAGTCTGGGGTTCTCCGGGGTATGCTTATGTGTGGAATAAACACAGCACTTGAAGTCGTGAAGCAGAACGATTTGGTCCCAGATGCCGGGCTTGCCATAGTCCATATCCAGGGTCAGCATGGATCGGCACAAAACCATGCCGTTCTTGCGGCGGCCTTCCTTGAGCTGGCCACCTACAAAGCCACCCACATCCTTGATGGAGTCCTGGGAGCCTTTCTTCAGCTTTCTGTATTCCTCCACGGTCTCGGTGGTGCGGATCGTAACGCTGACTTTCTGGCACAGCTCCTCCCAGGAGATCTCGCGGTTCTTCCACTTCTTATCCATGCGGCTGTTGCCGACTGCTATTTTCATCTCGTTACCTCCTTGCATTCATCGGTGAAGTAGCGGATCGGCTGGCACTTACGCTTGGCCCGCTCGATCTCAATGCTCATGCCTTTGGAGATGGTCTCTCCGAACACCCACAATTCGGCACATTTCGACAGAAGGACAATGTCCATGAAAAGCGCCAGATCCCGCTCGTCAGCCTTGCGGTCATCCATGAACTGTGGGAAGAACAGGTGCGGCGCGATGGGAATGCAGCCGCTGTCAACGACGAAACGGCAGTAGCGCCGAGCCCTTTCCTGGTTTGCCGCCACATCGCCGGAAAGCGGTGAGCAGACATAAACGATGGGACGGAAGCTGCGCTTCTGCCTGGCTTCGTTTACGATTTTGGTGAGGGCTTCATACGCGGTTGGGTCGTAGTAGCCCTCGGAGTTGAATTTATTAACGCCCATTGGGGTCACCTCAATCTTTCTTATAAAAGTCACATACATATCCGTCAGCCCGGAGCAGCAGGCCCTTCGCCCAGGTAGGTGCAAGGCCCATTACTTCGCAGATGTCCTCAAGAGAGGTATCGGCCGGGGCTTCAATCACGGCTTCATCGTGTATATGCATCACGATCTTGTATCCGTGGTCATTCAGCCGCAGCATTGCCTCTGCGAGAATATCCCTCGCTGTGGCCTGGACGATGTTCTCCACGAACTTCGGACCATAGCTTTCCAGGCGGAGCCATTTTTTCTGTTCGCCCACGCCCTCATAGGTAACGGATTCATTGCCGTAACGGTTGAGGCCCATCTTGGGCTTTACATACACAAGTCGCCTGCCGGAAGGGAGCGTGATAAACATCAGCCCGCTCTGATAATGGAAGCGGATGCCTCGCGCTTCGGTGTCCTTTCGTTCTCGGACACAGGTTGAAGCGGCACGGTCCACATCCCACCAAAAGCGGACGATATTCGGGTTGGCCAGACGCCAAGCATCCACCAGGGGCTTCAGCTCGTCCTCTTGCAGGCCGTAGTTTAGAGCGCCCATTGCTTTCAGAGCGCCGACGGAACCGCCATAGCCTAACGCCAGCTCCGCGATCTTGCCTTTCTGTCGGAGATGGGCATTCTGGCCGTGCTTCTCAACGGGGACATGGAACATCTGACTTGCGGATGCACAGTAGATATCGCCCCCAGAAGCAAAGACCTCCTGTCGCCAGTCCTCACCGGCGATCCACGCGATAACGCGGGCCTCAATTGCCGAGAAGTCGGCCACGAAGAAACGGTGACCGGGTTTTGGAACAAAGGCGGTGCGGATCAGTTCAGAAAGGACCAGCGGCACAGAGTCATAGAGCAGCTCAACAGCATCAAACTGCCCAGCGCGGATCAGCGCACGAACCTCCTCCAGATCCGGCAGGTGGTTCTGGGGCAAATTCTGAACCTGCACGAGTCGGCCAGCATAACGCCCGGTGCGATTGGCCCCATAGAACTGAATGAGGCCTCTCGCACGGGAGTCTTTACCTACGACTGCTTCCATAGCCGTGTATTTCTTTACGCTGCTCTTGGCCAGCTCTTTTCGTAGGGACAGGGCCAGCTCGACCTCACCCTCGGCCTTTTCCAACAGCTCCAGCACCGCAGCTTTCGATAATGATTCGGCTTCTATGCCTTTTTCGGCAAGCCAGGCTTTTAGCTGGGCGGGGCTGTTCGGGTTCTCAAGGCCGGTAACCGAGCGGGCCATTTCCAGGTGGGTCTGCTGGAACTGGTCGTCGCACTCGATGGCCTTTCTGACCATAGGGAGGTCAAGCATGATGCCTCTGTCGTTTATCTCTTGGTCCAGGTGGTAGTTGACCCACTCGGATTCGTCCACCGGGAACTTGGAGAGCTTCTGTTGGATCGCCATCTCGGTTTCAACATCGCGGAGGTTATAGGCCTTGAAGGTAGCCCATTTCTCCGGCGCGTCTTGCGGCTGATGGAAGAAGGGATCGCCATCCTTGGGTTTGGCCGGGGTGCAGAAGTATCGGATGAGGTCTTTGCCCTCCTTGAGCTTCTGCTTTTCCAGGCCAAGCACGGCACCGACACCTTCCAGAGAAAGCGGCAGGCCGAGGGTGGCAGCCCACACCATCGTGCAGCGCCATGAGCTGGGGTCCAGATATTGTCCTGTCGGCATACCCAGAAAGCGGGAAAGACATACACGCTCAAACTGTGCGTTGAAGGCCCACTTGGTCACGGCCGGATCGGACAGAGCGCTTTTGATAGCGCCGGGGAGCTGCTCTCCCATGGCAAGATCGACCACATGAACAGGGCCGTCGTCCACGGAATATCCAAAGAGCAGAATTGCGAAGTCCTCGTCCTCGCAGTAACGGTACACGCCGCTCTTGGCCAGGTTCGTGGATGAGCGGGTTTCAATATCGATTGATAGCTTTTTCATGCGGTCTCCTTTCTACGGGTATAGGGTGGCAGAGGAATACGCCTCCACCACCCGCACCGTGGGTAGATTAGGACAAGAAGTCGTCGTCCAGGTCGGTAGCAAAGTCGGATGCTGCAGAGGACTTGCCGCCGAGAGGCTCACCGTCGCGGACCTTCTGGATGTTACCCAGGCCGCAGGCAATGCCGCGATTGCCGTTAGAGTTGAAGGCGTAGAAGTTAATGGAAACACGGGCGTAGCAGCCGGAATACACCTCGCCACGGTCCAGGATAGGCTGAACTGCACGGTCCACGATCTGGGGTGCAGAGGTGCTGTTAGCATTCACGAAATACGCGCCCTTGTAGGCATCGTCGTCGCGCTCCACATCGCCGTCACGCAGAGGCAGCTTGAGGGCAGCCTTGTTGGGGATCTTACCGCCGAACTTGGCAGCGCCTTCCTGGATGGCGGCATCAACGGCGGCGTTGATGGCTTCGATGGTTTTGGTATCGGACTTGGGGATAATCAGCGAAACGCTGTACTTAGGGGTGCCGCCGTTAATGCTGGCAGGCTCCCAGATGTTTGCGTAGGACAGACGGACAACGCCGGTGACAACTTTCGTGGTATTCTTGATAGTAGACATTTCTCATTCCTCCGTTATTTCAGTAAAGTCATGGTTGGCACCGCTTGATGTGATAGCCGGACGCTTGTCGGATGCCGGAACCAGCGTCGGCTTGCCCTGGGGCTTTTCGACCAAAGCGCCGAGAACTTCAGCGAAGGTCTTTTTACCCATCAGCCTTTCCATTTCGGTGATTGTGATAAGGCTGTGCTTATAGATGTCGTGGTACCCGGCGTTCTTGGCGGCCTGGGCTACGGCCTCCTCGTCGGTGTACTTACGGTTTGTCCGGCTCTCTACGAGTTTGAACCCGCGCCACTCCTTGCCATGGTTGATGGCGGCACTTTGGGCGTAGGCCTGTATCTCGTTGGCCCATTTTGTAAGGTCATCCAGCCGGGCAAGGATGTCCTCGATCTCCTCATCGGTGAGGAGGGGTGGCATGGCGAACTCGTACTGTGCAAGCTGGAGCTTCGCTTCCGCTCTGGCGCGGCATTTCACCGCCGCCTTGCAGAAGGTACACCAGCTGCCAGGCTGGAACTCGCCTTCGCCCTTGAAAGCCAGCTCTGCTTTGGGCTTGAGTGTGTTTTCCGTCCACTCCATCAGCGCCTCCACAGGGATCGACCAGGTGCTGACATTCTCGCGGCGGGGCTGATAGATCGTCATGGACACCGTTTCGATGTCGTAGAGGCTATCAAACAGCCGGAGAGCGCCAAGCGCGTAGAGCATCATCTGGGGATTGCCTTCAGCCTCGACCAGGATGCCCTGGCCGTACTTGAGGTCAATGATGTGCAGCGTTTTATCAGCGATGATGATACAGTCGCCGGTGCCGAACCCGTCGGGGACAAAGCAGGAGAAGTCCAGCTTCTGCTCGACCAGGATGAGCGGGTCTTTGCAGTCCTTTTTGGCTTCGGCCAGCTGCTCCAAAACGAACTCCACATAGCCGTCGGTGTAGGCGTCCATCTCGTCGGAGTCATACTTGCTGACGGGCTTCTTGGTTCGCATCTTCAGAGCCTTGCGGAGCTTATGCTCTGCCAGAGCGTGAGCGGCGGTGCCTTCTGCAGCCGCCTCGGTTTCTCGATCCGCGAACTCCTGCTCAAGGCGGGCTGAGGGATTACAGTTCAGCCAGCGGTGAGAGGAGGACGCGGACAGAAGGGCGTGCTTACTTGGTGCCATTGCCCAGCACCTCCGCTTCTTTCAAGAGCGCTGCGTAGTCCTTGGGATCTACGGCAGACAGCTTCTGTGCGCCGTACTTCTCCAGAAGGGCGCGTACCTCGGCAGTCAACCCGTCGTGGCTCTTTTCAGCCAGGACAGCTCTGACCTGTTCCAGGGTGACGACCTTTTCCGGGGCCGCCGGGGGCAGAGACTTTTTGGTGGTCTGGGCCGCGATCTTGGGCTGTTCATTGGAAGAGATAACCTCTGCCACGACCTTGATGCTCTCCGCCAGGGAGCACACATCTTCGGCCACCAGCTTGAGGTGTTCTGCCAAGGATCGGATATCCTCGACCACATCGAGGAGCGTCTTAACCTTGCTCAACTGCTACACCTCCTTCCGGGATCTCCGTGATGGAGACGGTGGATACGCTCTTGCCAGGCACCAGGATCATTACCTGCTGTTTCTGGCCGAGCAGCTTGGTGAGCAGCTTCTCACGCAGCGTGATCTTGCGGCATTGAACGATGCCGCCGGTCTGGGGTTCCTTGGAAACACTGATTCGTAAATTGTGCTTCATCGCGTGTACCGTCCTTTCTGAAGGGCGGTGGATTTTTCGTTGCCCTTCATAGGTAGGCCACGGGAGAAGCAAAATCGAACCCCCTATTTCAAAAGTTTTTTCAAAGAGGCGGTAATTTTTTTGAGGCGGTTACGGATCGCGGCCTCGGACACCCCTTCTTCGGCAGCGATGGTTACGATCTTCTCGCCTCTGAAGTAGACACGCTTGACCAGTTCTTGCTGCTGTGGCTGGAGCTTGGCAATAGCGGCGTACAATGCCTTATTGTCCAGGCCTTCCAGAACCTCACGCTCCACATCTACATCAGAGGGAAAGAGCGCGTCGTCCAGGTTGAAGGCCTCCAGAGAACAATGGCGGCGTGTTTCAGCATGGTCGTTGTTGTACTCCTGGCGGTCCAGGTCGATG
>JAGBTC010000319.1 GCA_017631545.1 Oscillospiraceae bacterium | reverse complement strand
TTCCTCGACCGCGTAGTCAGCCGCGTCATCGAGATCCAGGACGGAAAGGCAGAATTTTACGCCGGAAATTATAGTTTCTACGCCGTGGAAAAGGAGCGGCGCTACGAGGAAAAGCTCAAGCAGTTTGAAAAGGAGCAGGCCAAGATCGAGCAGCTGGAAAAGGCTGCCGAGCAGCTGCGCGTGTGGGCTTACTCGGGCATGGACAAGACCTTTAAGCGCGCCAAATCCATGGAAAAGCGCATCGAGCGTATGCGTACTGTGGATCGACCCACCAAAGACCGCCGGCTGGAGATGGGCTTTGGCCAGCGGGAGTTCCACGGGGACGAGGTGCTCACCGTAAAGGGATTGAGCAAGGGATACGGGGAACGCACCCTGTTCAGCGGCCTTGACCTGCAGGTCATCGGTGGGGAGCGCATCGGGCTCATCGGCGACAACGGCACGGGAAAATCCACTCTCATCAAGCTCATCTGTGGGGAGGAGATTCCCGACGCGGGCAAGCTGCGAATGGGGCCAACGGTGAAAATCGGCTATCTGCCGCAGGTGGTCAGCTTCGACCACCCGGAGCGTACGCTGGTGGATACCATGATCTACGAGCAGGACTGCACTGCCCAATCCGCCCGCAACCGGCTGGCTGCCTTCAACTTCCGGGGGGAGGACGTATTCAAGCAGGTGTCCGTCCTGTCCGGCGGCGAGCGCAGTCGCCTGCGCCTTTGTATGCTCATGGACGAGAAGATCAACTTCCTCATTCTGGACGAGCCCACCAACCATCTGGACATCGCCAGCCGCGAGTGGATCGAGGAGGCGGTGGAGGACTATGAGGGCGTGCTGCTTTTTGTGTCCCATGACCGCTATTTTATCGACCGCTTTGCCACCCGTATCTGGGAGCTGCAGGACGGCAAGATCGTGGATTTTCAAGGCACATATCAGGAATACCTGTCGGCCAAAAAGCGCCGGGAGCAGGCGGCAGAGCCTGCGGTACAGGTAAAACCCGAAAAAAAGGAAAAGCCCAAGCGCCCCGGCGGAACAAAGAATCTGGAAAAGGAAGTGGCTGCCGCCGAGCGGGCGGTGGGCAAGGCCGAGGAGCAGATGTTTGAGCTGACCGAGCAGATCCAGCAGGCGGCTTCCGATTATCTGAAATTGCAGGAACTCTACGAGCAGCGCGAGGCGCTGGAAGAGGAGATCCTCAAGCTGTACGGCATATGGGAGCGGCTTGCCGCCGAGCTGGAGGAGGCCAGGGGATGAGTGCGGAAAAAAAGAACCTGTCCCGATGGCTGAAACTGCTGCTAGGGCTGATCTGTGCCGGCGCGGTGTGTTTTTCCCTGCTGCTGGGCGCGGTGCTTTACGGCAGCTGTGACCATATACAGGGGCAGCCACAGACCATGATCGTGCTGGGGTGTCAGGTCAATCCGTGGGGGCCGTCGGTGCTGCTGCGCGACCGGCTGGACGAGGCCTTTGACTATTTGCAGAAACACCCACAGGTCACCGTGATCGTCAGCGGCGGACAGGGGGCGGACGAGCCGGTCAGCGAGGCACAATGTATGCGCGATTATCTCGTGGAGCGCGGCATCGACGCCGGGCGCATCCACATGGAGGACACCTCCCACAATACCTATGAAAACCTGACCAACAGCGCACAATTAATGCAGACGTTGGAACTGGACACGCACAACGGCGTGATCCTTGTGTCCAACGGTTTTCACCTGACCCGTGCAAGACTGCTCTGGGGGCGGGTGACGGGGCAGCGGGCGAATTTGTCCACGCTGGCCGCACCCAGCTCTCACGCGCCCTCCCGGCTGTGGATGTACGTGCGCGAGCCGCTGGCGCTGGTAAAATCCTTTTTGATGGATGGCTGAATAAGAAGGGAGGAGGGCGGCTATGCTGGATAAGCTGAAGGCCGTAGAACTGAAGTTCACACAGATACAGGCGCAGCTGGCCGCCCCGGAGACCTATGCCGCCCCCGCGCTTGCTGCAAAGCTCAACCGGGAGGCCAGTCAGCTTGAGCCGGTGGTGGACACTTACCGCGCCTACTGTGCTACGCAGCAGGCCGTGCAGGACGCCCTTGAGCTGCTGAGTGACCCGGAGATGAAGGAACTGGCACAGGAGGAACTGCGTCAGGCCAAGGCGGATCTGGAGCGGCTGGAGCAGCAGCTGCGTATCCTGCTGCTGCCCCGGGACCCCAATGATGAGAAGAATGTCATTGTGGAGATCCGCGCCGGCGTGGGTGGAGAGGAGGCGGCACTGTTCGCCCTATCCCTGTACCGGATGTACTCCATGTATGCCGAGCGCTGCC
>JAGBTC010000318.1 GCA_017631545.1 Oscillospiraceae bacterium | reverse complement strand
GCCGCCCAAACCGCCGCAGCCGCGCTGGAAGGCTATCTGGCCGATCAGATCCTGGCCAACCGGGACTACCGCCCGGCCCAGCTACCCAAATTGGAACAGGCACAGCTGCTCTGCCGCGGAAACACGGTGCTGCTGCTGGTGGCCAACGATTACGCGCCCACCGCGCAGCTGCTCGCCCCCTGAACCAAACGCCCCCGTCTGTACAGGACGGGGGCGTTTCCATTATTTACGCCTTGCCTCTCCTGCTTCCAACGGTTACAATTTGGTTACAATCCCAAAGACAGGAGAGACAGATATGAACCTTCGACCCTTACGAATACTGGCGGCCGTCCTTTGTGCCGCCCTGCTGACCCTTTCTGTTCCCGTCCCTGCCCGGGGCAGCCATTTTGCCCAAGTGCTGATCGACGGCGTACCCTTTTCCCAAAGCGCCTACATAGAAAACGGCGTAAGCTATCTGCCGCTGGCCGCCTTTGCCCGGGAGACGCTGGACGCACAGGTAAGCTGGGACGGCACCGCCGCCCATATCACCGCACAGTCGCTTTCCCTGCGTGCCCAGCCCGACCAGCTGTGGGTAGAGGCCAACGGACGCTGTTTCTATGTGCCGGGCGGCGTGCGTCTGGCCGAGGGACGCACCCTGCTGCCCACGCGCACGCTGGCTCAAATCTTCGGTCTTTCGGTGGACTGGAATGCCCAGCAGCAAACCGTTCTTCTTTCCGGCACCGCCGCCGCCCCGGAGGGGGCAGACAGCTATTACGACCCGGAAATCTTGTACTGGTTGTCCCGGGTCATCTCCGCCGAGAGCCGGGGCGAGCCGCTGGAGGGACAGATCGCCGTAGGCAATGTGGCCCTCAACCGTGTAGCCAGCAACCGCTTCCCCAACTCGTTGTATGAGGTCATTTTCCAGCCCGGACAGTTTGAGCCGGTGGAAAACGGCACCATCTTTGACGAGCCCTACCACCTGTCCGTCACCGCCGCCAAGCTGTGTCTGGAAGGGGCAAACACAGTGGGCGATTGCCTGTTCTTCTTCGCCCCCGCCCTGTCTCCGGGCACCTGGATCGTGGACAACTGCACCTACTACACCACCATCGGCTGCCACCGCTTCTATCTGTGAGCAAGGCACGCCAGGCATTTCCGACCCGCCGGGAAGTTCCCCGGCGGGTCTTTTTTCCCTTTTTTCGTCTTGGTGGTTGCAATCGGCAGGATTCAAGGTTATAATTGTTGCATCTGCAACTTTCAGGAGGACGATATGTCGCTGACCACACGCAGGATCAATATCCTCAGCCGGTGCCAGAACCTGTTTCGCTCCGCCCGGCTGAAGGACACCGGGCTGACCGCCCCCTATTACAACTATGTGCTGCCCATCTGCCGCACGCCGGGGCTGTCCCAGGAGCAGCTGGCCCGTCGGGTGTACTTTGACAAGTACAATGTCACCCGTCATCTGGCCCGGCTGGAGCAGGATGGGTATGTCCAGCGCCTGCCCAGCCAGGATGACAAGCGGGTCATGCTGGTCTACCCTACGGAAAAGATGCTCGGGCTGCTGCCCGAAGTGCGCCGAAGCATCACGGATTGGGACGAGTACCTGTTTGACTCCCTCTCCCCGGAGGAGCTGGCGCAGTTTGATGCCATTTTGGAGAAAATCACCCAACGGGCACAGGAATATGTGGATTCAAAGGATGTGGTGGACGGATGAAGCTGCTGGTACGATATCTTAAGCCCTTTGGCCGGCGTATGCTGCTGGGCTTTACCATCAAGGTGGGCGGCACGCTGGCAGAGCTGCTGCTGCCCTATATCCTCAGCCATGTGCTGAAGGTGGTGGTTGCCCGGCAGGCACTCAACGAGATTTTGATGTGGGGCGGCGTGATGCTGCTGTGCGCGGCGCTGGCCGTGACCATGAATGTGATCGCCAACCGCATGGCCTCGGCGGTGAGCCGGGACTCCTCCCGCGCCATCCGCCACGATCTGTTCCAGCGCACCCTGCACCTGTCCGCGGCGCAGACAGACAAGTTCACCATCCCCTCGCTGGAATCCCGGCTGACTACGGACACCTACAATGTGCATAACTTCATCGGCATGATGCAGCGCATGGGCGTGCGCGCGCCCATTCTGCTGCTGGGCGGCGTTTGCATCGCTCTGTTTATGGACCGGGCGCTGGCCACCGTGATGCTGGCCATCCTGCCCGTGGTGTTCGCGCTGATTTTGTTCATCTCCCGCCACGGTGTACCCCTGTTTACCCGGGTGCATCGCTCGGTGGACAACATGATCCGAGTGGTGCGCGAGGATACCCAGGGCATCCGGGTCATCAAGGCGCTGTCCAAGCAAAGCTATGAACACCGCCGTTATGACGCGGTCAACCGGGCGCTGGTGCGCGACGAGACCCGGGCCAAGACTGTGATGAGCCTCATCAGCCCGGTGATGAATGTGCTGATGAACGGCGGCATCGTGGCTGTGGTCTCGCTGGCCGCCTTCCGGGTGGCCGGTGGCACCTCCGACCCGGAGACAGTGATCGCCTTTATGCAGTACTTTACCCAGATCTCCATGGCGCTGATGTCCATCAATCGCATCTTCACCATGTACACCCGATGCGCCGCCTCCGCCCAGCGCATCGTGGAGGTGCTGGACACCCCGGAGGATCTGGCCGTTTGCGACGAGCAGACCTTCCCCCCGGTGCAGGAAAGTGCCCACATCTGCTTTGACGATGTCACCTTCACCTACCCCACCAAGAAGTCCCCTGCGCTGAAGCATATCAGCTTTTCGCTGGAGCAGGGGGGCTGGCTGGGCATCATTGGTGCCACCGGAAGCGGCAAGTCCACGCTGGCCAAGCTGCTGCTGCGCTTTTATGATGTGAATGAAGGCGCCGTACGCATCCATGGCCGGGATGTACGCACCATTCCCAAAGCACAGCTGTACGATATGTTCGGCACGGCCATGCAGTTTGACTTCCTGTACGCCGATACCATCGAGGAAAACATCCGCTTCGGCCGCCCCCTCACCCACGAGCAGATCGTGGACGCCGCCATCATCGCCCAGGCCCACGACTTTATCACCGCCCGGCAGGAGGGCTATGACTATGTCCTTGCCCAGAAGGGCACCAACATTTCCGGCGGACAAAAACAGCGCCTACTCATCGCCCGCGCGCTGGCCGCCCGGCCGGACATTCTCATTCTGGACGACAGCTCCTCGGCGCT
>JAGBTC010000317.1 GCA_017631545.1 Oscillospiraceae bacterium | reverse complement strand
GACAATTTGGCCGAGGCTATGCTTATGGCCTTGTACGCCAAGCGGAAATTCTAGGAGTTGATTGGAATGTCCTGCGTAAACGACAGATATTCCCCGGAGGAACTGGAGAGCATTTTTCTTTGGGATTGTCTGTGCGAAGCTCTTCCGCTGACGGCGGAGGAACGCCGGGAGATAAAAGAGCGGGATTACACCGCCAAGGCTGGGAGCGAAGGGCGGAATGACAGGGTTCCTTCGGCACCAAGCAACGACGATGAAGAAGAACGCAAGCGGAAGAAACGGGAGCGTAATCGTCGGTGGCGGGAGGCCAATAAGGAGCGCATCCGAGCCTACGAAGCAGATTACAGGCTCAGGAACCGTGATTCCATCAATGAGAGGCAAAGGGAATATGACAGGGCAAAGCGAGCCTCTGAAAAAGGAAAACGGATATCGGCGCAGCCGTAAGGAAGCGGAGCAACTGTTTGTTGCCAACATGGGACTGGTTCCCCACATTATCGTCAAAATGGGGCTTCCCATCACAGACGATCTTATGCAGGACGGGTACATCGGCCTGTGGCAAGCATCGCTGAGATATGACGACGGACGACACCGGAAGTTCTCCGCATACGCGGTTCCCGCCATCCGCAACAGCATCATCCAAGCTTGGCGTCCCACCGAAAAGAACGTCAGATCGGTCGTTTCGCTGAACCAGACGGAGACATCCGATGAAAACTCCGGAACGCCGGAGAATATCATAGGAGACGTAGCGAGCGAAGCCAGATTTCAAAACGTAGAATTGCGCCTCTACTTTGACACAGCGCTCACAGATGTGGAAAAGACAGTGGCATCTATGGTGGTGTCGGGACTATCCAAGCGCCAGATTGGAAAGCTCACGGGACACTCGGACAGTTGGGTTACATACCGGATATCTGAGATCAGGAAAAAACTTGAAAGAGACTTTTGAAAGGATGATACGCAACATGGCAAGACTTAACAACTCGCTGGCCCCCACTGGGAGCGGCGCTATCGACAAGCAAGAAAAGTTCTCCGTTGCCATTCAGGGCAGCACTCTCCAGAGCATGATTAAGAAAGCTACTCCGGACGCGCAGAGCGCGGCGCGGTTGACCGGCAGCCTGATCTCCCTCGTGGCTTCCAGCACGGAGCTTCAGAATTGCAACCCCGCTTCCATCGTAGCGGCTGCGCTTCGCGGCGAGGGCATGGGCCTCATGCTCGGCATGGGCTACTACGTCGTGCCTTATGCGGGGACTGCATCCTTCCAGCTCGGATATAAGGGCCTCATTCAGATGGCGATGGCCGGTGGAGACGTGGCAGATATGGACTGCGTGGAAATCCGGGATGGCGAGTACGTCGGGCGTGATCGCCGGACGAAACGCCCCGAATTTGACTTCTCCATCTACGCCACGGACGAGGAAGCGGAGAAGCACCCCATCATTGGCTACTACGCATACGTTGAGAAGCGGGATGGATTCTTCCGCTCGGAGTACATGAGCATCGGCGCTATCCTCGATCATGCGGAGCAGTACAGCAAGACCTTTGACCGCTCCAAATACCGCCAGCTTATCAGCGGCGACCTCAGCCCCGACGAGGCGGAACGGCTGAAAAAGAAAAGCCCGTGGTACAGCGCCACCGAGACCATGATGAAAAAGACGGTCATCCGCCGCCTGCTGAACAGCGGTTACGTCCAGCTTCGCGCCATCACCAACATCGAGACGGTGCTGACGCAGGAGGACGAAGAAGCCAAGGACGCGGAAGCCCTGGCATCCTTCGATGTGGTAAACGTGGACCCCAGCACCGGGGAAATCAAGGAACAGAGCGTCCAGGTCAACCCTTCTGACACAGAAGGAACGGTGGACGGCGAAACCTCGGTCGAGGCTGACCAGCAGTCGAAGAAGGGACGCGGACGGCCCAAGAAGGACGGCGGAGAGCCTGTGGCGCAGGACGTGGCCTTTGAGCCGGTGAAGGAAGCCGTCACCATCAAGCCCGACGACGAAGAAGAAGTGCTGGGCAGCTTCTTCGCGTGAGAACCACGGAGCCAGCGGGGGACGGGGAGAACTCTCCGCCCCCCAGGGCAAGGAGGAACGAATGGGACAGTTCAAGGTTTTGGATAAAGAAAGCTCCGAGGGAAACCCCGGAGATCAGCGATATGCCAGATACTACGACATGCTGACGTGGGGCCAGGTTTCCGGACCTCCGAAGCTCAGCATCCGGGAAAAGGGAAACACGCGGCGGTGCAACTTCTCCGTCCGCTGGAAAAAGCACACCTTCATCAACTGCGTGGTGATCGAGAAGGAATCCCCCGACGCATACGCGGCGGCGGCTGCGCTCCGGGGCGGGGAGTGGGTCCTTATCGCCGGGAGAATGCGGGAGTTCTCCTATACCCCCACAAAGGGAAAACACGCCGGGGAACAGCTTCAGGGGCAGGATGCCAAAATCGACTTTCTCACGCCGCAGCGGGCATCTGCCGCCGTCATGGAAAAACTGGCGGAGCTGGAGCCTCCCGACGAAATGGAAGCCTCGGACTTCGACAGCGAAACGGGGGATATGGAATGGTGAAGAATGTTGCGAGCAAGCTCGGATTTCTGCTGGGCATGGCGGCTATGACTGTCCTTTGCTTTGGACTTTGGGAACTTCTCCACGCGCCGCTGACGGTGAGAGCGGCGGAGCCGGTGGAAACGCCGGAGCCGGAGATCGTGTATGTGGAAAAGACCGTCACCGAAACGGTCACGGAATACGTCAACGTCCCCCAGCTCGTGACGGTCGAAGTCCCAGTCGTGGTAGAGAAGCAGCTCGTCGTAGACCGCCCCATAATCGCGCAGGACAGCGCAGAAAGATGGAAGGGTATCACCATTACCCCGGAAGATATCGAACTTCTGGCGTGCCTGGCGTGGCGAGAGGCCCGTGGAGAGAAGATGCTTGGTATGCGGCTGGTTATTGAAGTGGTTTTCAACCGCGTCCTGAGCGACAAATTCCCCAATACCATCTATGACGTGCTGTACCAGCCGGGACAATTCGCGCCGGACTACGGTGTGCCGGAACTGGACGAGATTACTCCTACGGAAGCGCAATACGAAGCGGTGCGTCTGGCGATCACCGAGACGCCTATTCTTGAACCTGACGTTGTATTATTCGCCACCACGCCGCTGTACGGTGAAATATTCCTGCACGTCGGCGGGCATTACTTCACCAGATACCCTGACAGTTGGTAACGGGAGGAAAACAAAAATGGCATACATTCCTTTGGGCGGCGTCGTAAAACTGAGTGAGACGGATCGGCTCGTTTGGGGAGAAGTCAGCCGGGACGCTCAGATCGTTTCCACCAAAAGCGGAAGCTACTTCGTCAAGTTCGGCATCTGCGCCGGTTCCGACAAGAACGGCGAGAAGAAATACATCGACTGCAAATCCTTCCTCAAGGGCGTGGTGGGCTACGCCAAGGACCTTCAGCGGGGAGACCCGATCCTGGCCGTAGGGCGCATGGAGAGCCGGGAATACGATGGGAAAACCTACTGGGATCTGAACCTCGGCTTCTGCATCAGTCCCAGCGTAGTACCGGACATGGGCGAGGCGGCGGCAACGCTGGCGCAGACCGCAAAGGCGTCCGGGGAACCGACGGCGGACGGGCCGCAGTTTGCGGAAGTGGAAGACGACGAATCTGGGGAACTTCCCTTCTAGGCGGAGGTAAACGATGTCAGAAAAAAAGCGGTATTACTGGATCAAGCTCAAGGAATCCTTTATGACCTCCGATGCCGTGGACTTCCTTATGAGCCAGCCGGACGGAGCCAACTATGTTGTGCTTTATCAAATGCTTTGCCTAAAGACCATCAACACCGGTGGAAAACTGGAACGGCATATCGGTGAGGTCATCATTCCCTACGACGAGGCAAAGATCCAGAGAGACACAAAGTATTTCAACATTGATACCGTCCGCGTCGCTCTCACCCTCTACAAAAGCTTGGGGCTGATCTATGTGGACAACGACGGCACTCTCTGCCTGACGGACCACGAAAACCTTGTGGGAAGCGAAACGAGCTGGGCCATCCAAAAGAGGAACCAAAGAATGCAACAGCTTGAAGCGGCTGAAGGTGGACAAATTCCACCTGAATGTCCACCTGATGTCCAGGAATCTGTCCATCCAGATATAGATATAAGAGATAGAGATAAGAGTATAGAGAAAGAGATAGAGACAAAGAAAGAAGATACCCCCCTGAAGGGGGGTACGGGGGGAAGGAAAAAGCCAAAAGCTTTCGTACCTCCAACGCTGGAAGAAGTCAAAGCTTACTGCAAAGAACGAAACAGTTCCGTGGACCCCAAACAGTTCTTTGAGTATTTCGACGTAGGAAAGTGGATAGACAGCAAAGGAGAACCCGTTCGCAACTGGAAACAGAAGCTTATTACATGGGAGCAGAAGGGCGGAGGTTCCAACCGTGGCGGAGGGCGATCTGACCGCCGCAGGGAAGAACACGACTACGAAGCGGACATGGAAGGAGTGCTGTGATGGCGCTGGAATCTTTGGGGGGAATCATCTCCGGGATGCTCCTCGGACGCAAGGCGGAAGCTGAAGACGGAGATTATTACTCCAACGCCGACGGGCTTCTTTACTGCGGGAAATGCCATACGCAGAAAGAGACCATCACGGATATCAACGGAGAATCTTTCACCGTTCCGTGTATGTGCAAATGCGGAGAGGAAGAATGGGAACGCAAAGAGCAGGAATGGCAGAAAGAACAACACCGTATCCGTATCGAAAACCTGCGGGTCAGCGGAATTGCGGACGACAGCCTGCGGGACGTGCGGTTTGAGGACTCCGATGGCTGCGAGAACATTCAGAAGTGCCAAGCCTTTGTGGACCACTGGGACGAGATCAATGCTCAGAACACCGGGCTGCTTATGAGCGGCCCGGTGGGGACCGGGAAAACCTACGCCGCCGCCTGTATCGCCAACGCACTGATCGACCGAGGGGTTCCGGTCCTTATGACGAACTTCCCGACGATCCTGAGTACGTCGAAGTTTGAAATGAACGAACTGGTGCGGCAAGCGATGGAATACGACCTTATCATCGTGGACGATTTAGGAGTGGAGCGTGACACGGATTATTCCTCCGAGACCGTGTATCAGTTCATCGACGCTTGCTACAGACGAAAGAAGCCTATGATCGTTACCACCAACCTGAGCCTCAAAGATCTGCGTGTGCAGGAAGGTCTTCGGTACAAGAGAATCTATGACCGGGTGCTTCAAATGTGCGTCCCGATGGTATTCACCGGGGAAAGCCGGAGAGTGGAGATACGCAAAGAAAAGGCGAACGTCCTCCGGGAAATCGTTTTCGGCAAGGCGGAAGAATCCTGACGGCGGGAAAGAGCGGAGGGGGTGATTGACTTGGGCTATAACCGACACGCCCGCAACCGGGGATGGTGGGGCTACATGAAGTACATCGTCCGCAAATACGGAAGCGGGCGGGAACCGGCAACCGACCTGGAACGGAGGGAACTGGAAGCCGTCCGCCGCGCTGTGGACGAAACCTTCCGCACACGGGACGGGGCCAGCCGCGTGGAGTTTATCGAAATGATTTACTGGCGGCGCAGCCACAGCCTGCAAGGCGCGGCAATGAAGATCGGCATATCGGAGCGCACCGGGCTTCGGTGGCACGGAGAGTTCATCAAGACCGTGGCGGCGGAATTCTTTGGGGATGCGTCGCTCCGGGAAGACAAGGGAAAGAAAAAGGGGGAGAAAGAATTATGATCGTCAAAGTCAAGCTGGACCCCGGAGCGTTCATGCCGAAGCACGGGCACGACGCCGACGCAGGGTGGGACCTGTGCGCAAAGGAAGATTTCGTCGTTCCGGCGGGAGGCCATGCCGTACACGACACCGGCGTACACATGGCAGTCCCGGAAGGGTACTGCGGCCTGCTGGTAAGCAAGAGCGGCCTCAACGTGAAGCACAGCCTGACGAGTACGGGCCTGCTGGACGCAGGATATACCGGTTCCATCATCGTGAAGATATACAGCGAGGACACCGGACGGGACTACATGTTCAAGGCCGGGGACAAGATCAGCCAAATCGTTATCCTGCCGATCCCGAAGGTGGAACTGGAAGTCGTGGCGGAACTGGACGACACCGAGCGTGGAGACGGCAGGATGGGGAGTACCGGGCGCTGATGGGACCGAGAGAAGAACAGAGAACCGGAACCCTGTATATAATCGAAAACGGCGAATACCGGGTATTCGGGGAGAGAATCATGCCGCTGACTGCAACTCTTGAAACAGAAAACGGTACGACCAGCTTTCCCATAGAGTTAGAAAGAAACGCTGAGCTTTCGGTCTCTTTCACTATGGATGCAAATTCGGAAGCTCAATGGTTCAAGTTTTTATTCATGCACAAAATGGCAAACAAAAGATGCCGGAGTAGAAAACGGTTTGTGAAAATGGCGATGGGGCTGTACCTGGACAGAGACAGTGCAAACAACCTTGCCAATCTCATACGACGAGACGGAATGAACTGGCAGCAGGCTTGGCGGGAACTTTGCATGGAGCTTGCAATCTGATATGGCGCAGAGAATCAAGTGTGAGGTCTGTGGGAATGCCTACTACGACAGCGTGGCCGGGGAGTGCCCGATGAAGCCGGGTCATTTCATCTGCATGTACTGCTGCCACCGCAAATGCAAGCGGAGCTATCTGTGGTACGGGATGCAGCGATGCAAGGCGAGGGACGCGGCGATAGCAGAAGCAAAAGAACAGGCCAAGACAAAGGAGAAAAAACGTGAAGCACTTGGGTGACGTAACCAAAATCAGCGGTTGGGACATAGAACCCGTGGACGTGCTGACCGGCGGAAGTCCGTGCCAGGACCTCAGCGTTGCCGGACTTCGCAAAGGACTTAAGCACGAAGAACTGGAAGACGAGGAAACGACCCGAAGTGGGCTGTTTATGGAACAAATCAGAATAGCAAAGGAGATGCGGGAACGTGACAGAGCAATGGGGAGAACAGGTCTCTCTGTTCGATGCAGATACTTCGTGTGGGAAAACGTATGCGGAGCCTACAGCAGCAACGGAGGCCGGGACTTCCAAACGGTCCTCACGGAAATCATCCGCGTCGCAGACCCGACGGCCCCTGCTGTTCCACTGCCTGAAGGCGGATGGCCCAAATACGGGTGCTATTATTCGGAGATGGGAGACTGGAGCCTCGCCTATCGCACCGTGGACGCCCAGTTCTTCGGAACTCCGCAGCGACGAAAGCGGATTGCACTCTTATGTGACTTCAACGGACTCACCGCTCCGGAGATTCTGTTTGACCCTCAACTGCGGGGAGAAACCTATGGCGCCGAATCCGTCGAAACTATCGTCAGTGCTGGAGAAAAAAGCCGACAGCAAGTATCGACTGTCGAAACAAGCCTGCCAAGGAATCTTGAACAGGGCAGGGAGGCGGGGAAAGGAGCTCCCCCCGGAACTGAAAGCAACGCTGGAGTGGCAGGCGAGATCGAAGGAATAGCGGTTGATTGCCGGAACTATACAGAAAACACGGAGATCAACCGAACGCTTCAGGCAAAAAAGGAAGGAACTAGCCTGAATTATAACTACGTCATCCGGGTGACGGCGGAAGAAGCGGCCAAACCGAAAGTACAGAATTTCGCGGCTGGGTTCAGCTTCGGACAGAGCGCTAAGGCGAGAAGTCTGGGGTATCAAAAAGAAATGGCACCCACACTCAGAGGCGGAGAGGGCGGAAACCAAAAGCCCGTCGTGCTGGAATACCATGGTGAAACGCCAGAAGCAGGCGATAAAAGGCGATGCGCTAAGGTTTATGACGCACGGGGAAACGGAAACGGACAGATCTCTCCCAACCTAACTGGAGACCATCAAAACAGAGTGACGGATTATACGGCAATCGTGGTGCAACCTGCGCAGAATGCCGAACAGGATAGCTGAGAATGGCAAAGCTTTTCAACCAGGTGCGGAGATATTGGTTTCGAGAAGACGAATACTCCATGCCGATCATTGCAAGATGCGGGACGGGAGGGGGAAATATTCCGGTGGTCTTGGAGGCGCTTCCGTTTGACACAACGCAGATAACAAGCCCTGACAATCGTGCGCATCCCAAATGGGGAGACCCGTGCCATCCCATAACGAACCAAGGTCATACTCCAAAGGTGGTGATAAGGGAAGTGGAACAGGAGAGAGAAAAAGCTTTGTGCATTGGAAACGGTCAGACAAACAACGTGTCCATGTTGCCAATTTCAAACCCGCTGGATTGTATGCACGACAAGCAGGCGGTCATGTCACTGGAAGAAGACGATCAACCGCGATATATCGTCCGCAGGCTGACTCCGACCGAATGCGCCAGATTACAGGGCTTCCCTGACGCCTGGTGCGAGCTGGGAGACTGGACGGACACCAAAGGTAAAAAGCACAAGGACGCGGACACCCCGAAGTATAAAGCCTACGGAAACTCCATCGCTGTAGGATTTGCCAACGAGCGGAGCGGATTCTGGTGCTGGCTTATGAGGCGCATTTCAGCGCAGTACGAGCGGCGGGCTACGCAGGGAAGCCTGTTCTCCGGTATCGGAGGGTTCGATCTTGCGTGGGCTGCGGTGAACGGGCCGGAGAGCGTAAGATGGAGCAGCGAGATCGAAGAATTTCCGGTGGCGGTCATCAAGAAGCACTTCGGCGACGAGAATGCCGGGATAGAAGGGGACTTCTATCAGGCCATAAACGGAGGGTAAAATGCGCATCGGACTGATCGACGTGGACGGGCACAACTTCCCAAACCTGGCGCTCATGCGAATCAGCGCATACCACAAATCCAAGGGAGACACGGTGGAGTGGTGGTGGAGCGACCTTGAGCATTACGACATCGTTTACATGAGCAAGGTGTTCTCCGACGCTTACTCTCCCGACGTACCGGAACCGCTGAATGCCGATAAGGTAATCAAGGGCGGTACAGGGTACGCAATCAGTCTTGGCAATGACGGCAGGGAATACTTTGACAAGGAGAACCATGCAGACCTGCCGACGGAGATCGAACGTTGCTTTCCGGATTATTCCATCTATCCGCAGTACGAATTCGCCGTATCCATGACGAGCAGAGGTTGTCCAAGGCAATGCTCATTCTGCCATGTCGCAGCCAAGGAAGGTTGCCGGAGCGTCAAGGTTGCCGATGTGTCAGATTTCTGGAACGGACAGAAGGAAATCAAGGTCCTGGACCCGAATCTGACTGCTTGCCGGGATAAGCGGGATCTAATGGCACAGTACCGGGAAACGGGAGCGTGGATCGACTTTACGCAAGGGCTGGATATCCGGCTGCTGAACGACGCGGATATAGAAGATATCAACCGCATGAAGCTCAAGGAGGTTCACTTCGCCTGGGATAATCCCAAGGAAGACCTCACGGAACGATTTGACAACTATGCAAAGCTTGGAAAGAAAAACTCAAAAGGAAGACTTGCCACGGTATATCTGCTTACGGGGTTCAACAGCACCATGGAAGAGAACCTTTGGAGAATATACACCCTGCGGGATTTGGGATATCATCCGTATGTGATGATATATGATAAACCAAACGCTTCCAAGGAACTTCGACGGCTGCAAGGATGGGTCAACAATCCGAAACTGTTTGCAGTATGCAAGAGGTTTGAGGATGTGGATTCCACAAAAAGGCAAAATGCCAGCAGGACCTGATAAAACCCGCAAAAGTGGCACCAAAATTCCGAAAATAAAGAAAAGAATGATAGCGTGAACGGTTGTATGCCGACACGCTATCATTCTTTTTTCATTCTTTCTTCCCTTTGCTGGCGTCTCTTTGGGGCGCGTTTCACCTCCTTTTTGAAGCCCTCCCGGAGAGGCGGGAGCTCACTCCGGGAGGCAGGGGGAGAGGGGTGGAGGACAATATGAAACTGCCGGAAAACGCGAAAGCAGAAGAAATAAGCAAGCGTTTCCTGGACCTGGCAAGCGTCCTTGGGGGAGACATAGCCCTTTACTGCATCTGTGCAGTATTGGATCTCCCAGTCTACCCGAAAAAGTCTGTACCAACTTGGGAAGAATACCTGTCTTATCTGGAAAACTTACAGAAGCAGGAAAGCTTCATAGATGGAGAAACGGACGTAGAGACCGTGATTGCCGAAGGAGCCAGCGAACAGGAACGCTGGGAACGGGACTGGGGCTACGGAGACCCGGACCACCCTTATACGGCCCAAGACTACAAGAGCCTGGACGGAATCTTCCGAATGTACTCCATGCGGCTTGACGCCGCAGGAGGCATGGACGCCCAGCAGGAAGATACGCTGCGGAATTGTAGCCGAATGGCCCTGCTTCGGGACAAGTGTATTGCCAAAGGCGACAAGGACAGCGCGGCTATCGCCAACACGATGAACAGAATGATCCAGGAAAATCTGGCTGCAGAGAACCTTCGGAAGAAAGACGCCAAGCCGATTGAGAGCGCGAGAGTGGACGGAATCATAGACGCCATGCAGAAGCGCTATGGAAGCGGTGCGGATATGACGAAGGATCAGTTTCTGGAACACTTCTTCAAGTGGTGCCGCAGCAAGCACTACCCGGAGACCGTGGACGCAGCCGAACACGCCATGCTCAGCATCATCAACACCATGCGTGAGAACAACGACCTTCCCGATTTGCCGGTACTTCCGGAGCAGGCGAAGATGGGCGACTACGCCCACGAGTTTGCGGAAGAACCTAATGAGCAGGAACAGGAGGTTTACGAATACCTGAACCTGACAAGAAACGACGGCTGGACACCGGACAAAGCGGCGGAAGAACCGGTTCCAAAAGTGCGGCGTGAAGAAGTTTACTCAGACTTCGGGCGCGAAGGTTTCGACTGACAGGGGGCGTCGAGATGTCATTTCACAGACGCTCCTACATATGGACCCCCGGAACCGGATGGGTAAAAAAGCAGGTTTCTGAGTCATACAGCTATGACAACCTCGGAGACGGATGGGTGCTTTTCATGGCGGCCTGCCGATGGTTTCCAGATTTTTTGGCGGACCTTTGCCGGAGTGAGGAGGCCAATTATGACCTTCCAATCCTGCACAGGGTCAACATGAGGGCCAAGGCCAACTTCCAATACGTCGATCTGACGGAGGGACGCGGGGCCGGAAAAAGCCACAGTTCCATGATCGAGGAAGAGACGGAACAGCTTACCTGGCCGGGAATCCAAACACTGTATACGGGGCCGAGCCTGAAGCAGACCGCAGCTATCGGCCGGGAGACCCACAAAGCGATAGAACATGATTACCCGATACTGACGAGGCACTTTCAGACGGATGCTTCCGGAAAGGACGACTTCGCCATTTCCACCGCAGACTACGGAAGCAAGTTTTCCATTACGGGCCGACGGGGTATCAACCTCCACAAAAGCGTGGCGGAAGAGATCGCTCAGGAGGACGGAGTGAAGTTCGACGAAGATGATTACGTTCAGGTCGTACTTCCGGCAGTGCGTCTTCCCTATGTAATCAAAGGGAAAAAGAGCAGCGCCTTTATCCACTACAAGCAGCACAGCATCACGTCAGCCGGTAGGCGGCAAAGCTACGCATACGAAAACCGCTGCCGACACCTGACGATGATGAAGCAGGGGCAGAGCGCGTTCGTGATGGACGTTCCATACGACGTTCTTTTGCTGAATCAGATGCGCCCGGTATCGTGGGCGGAAAGCCGAAAACAGGAACTGACCCCGGACCAATTCGCCAGGGAACTGTGCAGCCTCTATACCGGAACCGACACGTTCCCAATGGTGTCGGACAGCACCCTGACGGATTGCCGCAGCCTCCTGATGATGGAGGACCATAGCTGCCTGAAGGACAACTCCAACGAATATCTCCCAAAGGACGTTATTTACGTCATTGGTTACGACGTGAGCTACGCGGACGGGCCGATCAACGCCAAGTGCGCTCTGGTTGTGCTGAAGCTGACGAGACAGAGAAGCCACATCAAACGGGACAAGTACCTGAAGCAAGTCGTGTATGTGGACGACTGGCGACCCACGCCGGACATGGACCAGGCGCGGAAAGTCAAAGCGGTCTGGAACCGTTTCTGCTTTGACGGCGCGGACACCTACCTCGCCATAGACGCCTGGCAATTCGGCTCCGCCGTCGCCGCCTGCCTCATGCAGGACATCGGAGACGGGCTTCCGCCGATGTGCAGCTACAACCACGAATTCCAGACTTCCATTGAGCTTCCCGGTGCGCTCCCGGTGCTGTACCCCATCAAGGCAGGCGGCCTTGGGGTGACGGACCCGGATGCCGACATGGTGAGGTACGCGCAGACACAATTTGAATACCGCAACGTCCAGCTCCTTACTTCCAACTGGCAGAGCGGACTGGAAGCCTATAAGAAATACCACCGAATCAAGGATGACCGCAGCGACAGCGCGATCTACAACGCCTATCGAAAGACCGGGGAACTGGTGGGGCAGATCCAGAACCTCAAGGTAATCAACGGGACCGAGAAGCGGATCAGCCAGCACATTCAGCGCGATAGCTGGTCGGCCCTGAAATACGCCCTTCGGGTGGCACAGAGGCTGGAATGGCAGAATCTGGTCAAGCGGCAGACGAAGAGCGACTACGACGACCTTCTTCGGCAGTATGCCAACCGAAGCCCAGTGGCGGCGGCTTCCGTCGGAGGAAAGGGCAGACTGGTAGCAGCGCGGCAGAGAGGAAGAATCTATTGAACAGCTATCACCTTTATGCGATGCCCACAAAGCCGGAGACCATCGACGGTATGGGGCTGCAGCGGTTCAGCCGAGTGACGCCGGAATACACCCTCGTATACACCGACGGAGAGCCGCCGAAGCAGAGCGTGGAACTCTCCGAAGACGACGCGGTGCGGCTGACGAAAGCCGACGAAAGCTGGGTGCGGAACTGTAACCTCACGCTTATCAAGGAAGAGATCGAGCGGCAGAAGCCGGAAATGCTCCGCAAGATTTCCGAGTCGATAGAAAAGCTGGAAACGATACTGCAAGAGCTGGCGGAGGAATCCGCACAGGAAGCGGCTGAAGCCGATAAAGAATAAGGGATAAGGAGGGACGGACCGTGGGCGCTGACCTGAGAGAACTGCAAAAAGTAAAATACGGCTCCTTCCCGGAGATATTCAACAAGGTACGCAGCATGGCGGACGAGTACGGCGTACCGGTGCAGAGTCTCGTGAATCTGTTCGGCTACAGCGGGGCTATGTATGCCAGCCCGCAGATTATGAACCGGCGCTTCGAGAGCATCGGCACCAGCCCGATCAATTTTACAAAAGATCAGGTTGCGGAAATGCTCCGGCATCCACAGCTCAACGAAGCGGAACTCCGCGAAGCCTCCCGCAGTCTGGACTACACCAATTACACCTACCGCCACATGCGGCGGACTTATTCCAGCCTGCTGACCTATCACAACTACGTTGCCCCCAGCCTGACCGAAGCGGGAGAAATGGGAGACTCCTTCTGGCGGGAGTATCGGCTGGCGGAGAAACTTCGCAAAGCCATGAAGCCCGCAGAACTGGCGAGGGAAGCCGGGTCAAAGTCCATGCTGGAGGGCAAGACTTTCTGGACTTACCGGGTCAGCTCCGATAAGAGCCGCAACCGCATCAACCACGCCTTTTACCAGCAGCTTCCTTCTGAGTGGATCAAGATTGTCGGGAGAAACAACATCAGCAAGTACACGCTTGCCTTTGACATGATGTATTTCTGCCAGCCCGGTACGGACGTGAGGCAATTCCCGGAGGGACTTTTCGACAATTACTGGAACGACTTCAACAGCCTCGTGACCCCCGCTCCGAGACGGGAGGGAAGCAAGGTAGTGTACGCCGCACGGACCGGGATCGACATGAGCCGGGTGCGGGCTATCGACCCGGACGCGGAAGTGATCCGGGAAAACGGACGCTGGTATTACTGGGTGACGCTGCCCGTGGACAAGGCGGTAACCATCGAGGTAGACGAAGCCCTGCCAGAAGTGACGCCTCCGATGGCCGGTCTGTTTATCGGGCTTCTGCAATTCGCCGACCTTACCCAGCTTCAGCTTCAGCTCTACCAGAACCCGCTCGTGGGATTCGTCCACGGCGAGATCCCCTACTTTGAGAGCAAGGACACCAACACCGCAGACCAATACAAACTGAGCCACGCTGGGCTGATGCTTTTCACGGAACTGTGGAATCAGCTCATGGCCGCCTACAACACCGGCGGCGTACCCATTTACTTCGCCCCGGCGGAGAACATGAAGCTGGAGACCTTCAACGAAGTATCGTCCACTTCGGAAATCGTGAGCCAGGGCAACAGCGACATCATCACGCAGGCCGGTCTGAGCGGCCTGATCCCGGCTTCCGACGAAGCAAGGGCGGGGGCCGCTCAGATCTCCTTCCAGATCGAGGGCAAGTATCTCGCCCCCATCTATGCCGGAGTGGAGCGCCTGATGGCCTGCGCCATTGCGGATCTGCGGCTGAAACACGAATTCGAGTTCCATATGTTCGGCGACCTCTATATGGACAACCAGCTTGAAAAGCAGCTCCGCAATGACATGACGCTCGGCATCCTTCCCGCTGCCATCCAGTACAACGCGCTCCATGACCGCAGCCTGCTGGATGACATCTGCTGGAGCGATATGGTGGCGAAGAGCGGTGTGCTGGATAAGAGGATTCCTCTTGTGAGTTCGTATTCTGCGAAGCAGTCTGAAAGCCAGCTCCCCCCGCAGGCAGCCCACGACATGAATCCAGGTGGGAGACCGGAGGCGGAGGGCGTGACCAGCGACGGGCAGGAAAACGACGTGGATTCCATCGGATAAGAAACGGAGGAACAGACAATGAAAGAATGGCTGAAGAAACAGCCTGACTGGGTTATCAGGGCTTTGAAAACGGCGGCGCAGGCATTCGGAGGCGTTCTTGTGCCTGAGATTGTCGTCATTCTGAAAGGCGGCTGGCCGGAGAGCTGGAGCGCTCTGTGGGCCGTGCTTTCCCCGGTGGTGTCCGCTGCCCTTGCAGCCGCCATCTGCGCGGCATGGAACATCATCCTTGAGCGACTGAAAGAAGGTAAGGCGCAGTGAACATCAAACATAACGTAGTGGAACGCCTTTACGTCGTTCACGCAAAAATCGGCGACGGAAAGTATCAGTTCCGGGTGCAGGCGGAGAGCGACGAGATGGCAAAGACCAAGGCGGAACGGGCTATGAAGCTTCGCTTCAACGGAGAAAAGAAGTACGAAGTCATTGACGTGGAGAAGATCGAACCAGACGATTTCGTGTAAACCCGACGAATTTTGTTTTAATGGGTTTACATATTATCGCATAACGGTAAACCAACAAGGAGGAATGCAGTATGAGCGAACCTGTCTACGGTCTGCTGGAAGTTCTGGACAGGGACAGCGACCTCAACTACAACGTGCGGCTCCGCGTCATGCGGAGCGGTCTCAACCGCAACGACTGGGACTACCGCAATATCGAGCAGTTTGCGGAAACCTTCAAGGGAACCCCCATCCTCTGCGCCTATCCGGGGAACCGGATCGGAGACGGTCATAACTTTGACGAGGCGCTTTGGAACGGGGAAATCATCTGCGACTTCACCGGCCCCAACGCGGAGCGCATCGTCGGCGCTATCGGCGAGGGTGAGAACGACGTATGGACGGAGACCGGGGAAGACGGAACGTGGATTATCGCCAACGGGAAACTGTGGCGTTTTTATAACCGGCAGTTGTGCGACCACCTGGCGGAACAGGGCCGCATGGAGGTCAGCGCGGAAACCGAAGTCACCGAGGAACACGAAGAAAGCGGAATCAGCGTGTTTACGGCGTGGCGGGGTCTTGGTGTGACGATCCTGCACGAAACGGTGGCACCGGCGATACCGGGGGCGAGCATCCAGGCACTCAAGGCGATGAACAGTGAAAAGTGGAACAGTCTGAAACTGAAAGTCGCTTCCTACCATCCGAACACCGAGGGGGGCGAGGGGACGCCGCCCAAGGCGGAAGACCATGAACCCCCGAAAAATAACAAAGGAGTTGAGAAAAAATTGACTCTCAATAAGAAGCAGCTCGCCAAGCTGAACGAGCGGTTTGCGGGGTATGTGCTGCTCCAGGCGAAGGAGAACGAGGAGGACAAGAGCATCCTCGTCACCATGCGCAACGACAGCTACGAATCCTTCAGCTATCGGCTGGCGAGCATGGACGAGACCATTGCCCCGGAGCGGATCGTACCCGTTCCCTGCACCGTGAGCATCGGCGAGGACTTCGCCATGAACGCGGAGGACTACTTCGCGGCGCTGAGCACCCGCGTCGAAACCCTCTCGGATGAACTTTCCAAGGCTCAGAAAGAGCGCGACGACGCGCAGGCCACCATCAAGGCCATGACCGAGAAGGAAAACACCCGGCGGGTCAAGGCCATGAAGGAAGCCGCCAAGTCCGCGCTGGATAAGTTCAATGCCGACCGCAGCGCCGAGGAAAAGGTCTGCGAGGAAGACATCTCCTGCGTCATGGCGGAGATCGACGGCGGCGACTATACCGAGTGCGCAGACAAGGACGGCAACTTCTGCGGCGAGGAGAAAGTCTGCCAGCGCGTCATGTCCATCTGCGCTCAGAAGGACATGGAGTTCCGCGCCAAGAACGCCGAGAAGAAAAACAACCAGTTCGCCTGGGACGGCATCACGGCCCCCAAGGGCGACGACGGCACCGTGGGCGCTCTGCTTCGCGGGCTGAACATTGAGTAAGGAGGAAAGCAGTAATGAGCTTCACCGCCAAGACCGCGTTTGAAGCGCGGATCACCAACAACGAGAACGACCGGCTGGCGAACATCGCCGGTAAGTATTTCGTGAGCACCACCCCCACCGACTGCGACGCGGGCCAGCTCTGCGTCCGGGACAGCCTGCTGGACTGCGAGGGCTTCACCGGCGTCAAGAACGAGAACACCTGGAAGATGGTGGCTGCGGCCAACACCGCCACCGCCGACGACGTGATCTACGCCTGCAACACCTATGACAATCAGCTGATCCCCTCTCCGGACGGGAACAACTACTTCATCGGTGTTCGCACCCTGGGTCTGGGCGCTCATGCCTGACGGTACTGCACGTTTACCCGCATCAACTTCGATGGCGAATCCGTGTACCGCTTCGGCGAGGGCAACGTGACCCTGAACACCAGCGACGACACCTATTTCACCATCGCTTCCGGCAAGCTCACCAGCGCCGCCGCCGCCCCTGATGACGACGGCAGCATCTACTTCGAGCTGCGCGGCACCGGCAAGTTCATCGAGGGCAACGGCGAGTCCTTCGGCTACTACGACGTGGTGGCGAAGAAGGTCTCCATCTACGCGCCCTGATAGAAGGAAGGAGGAAGACAACAATGGCTAGGATCACTCTCAACAGCACTCCCAACAGCGTCTTCTCCGGCAACGACGACCGTTCCAACATCATCGCCGCCGGTGCGCTGCTGACCTACGAATACGCCCGGAAGGGTCAGGACGCCGTGCATAAGGCGCTCAACAGCGCCGAGCCTGCCGCCACCGCCCACCTGGACGACAAGCAGTACAAGGAACTGAACGAGCGTTTCGGCAAGGATCATCTGCTCTACGCCGCCAAGAAGTGCTGCGCCAACACCGGCAAGAAAGCCCCCGAATCTTTCGAGGAGTTTGCCAAGCGCGGCCAGGAGTTCTACGGCAACAGCGCGTTCTACGCTGTGCTGCAGGGCATCTACGAAGACATCCTCACCCCCATCCTGCCCCGCGTCTACAGCGAGGCCGTCAGCGTCTTCGCCGACGTGGTGGAAGTAGGCTTCGCCGAGACCGCCGCTATCACCATCAGCTCCGGTGACATCCCCGTGTTCCAGGATTCCGCCTGGGGCGCGAGCCGCAGCGTTCCTGAGAATCGGTTCTACGAGAAGACCGTGACCCTGAACCCCTCTCCCCGCACCGCAGAAATCTCGATCAAATGGCACCAGATGGTCGGCAACAACACCGACTGGGGCAAGTACATGGCGAACCTCGTCGCCGGTATGTATGCCAAGACTATGGGCCTGTGGAACGCGGCCATGACCGCCGCCGCCAGCAACACCGCCCTGATCCCCAGCGGGCTGATCTACAACTTCAGCTCCCTGAACTGGGTCACGCTGGCGAACAAGCTGGCTGCCCTGAACAGCACCGGCATCCGCAACCTGATCGCCTACGGCGGCGCTGTGGCTCTGTCCAAGGTGCTGCCCACGCAGACCACCGGCACCACCAACGTGAACATGGACGCCGCCATCGCCACCCTGCTGGGCCGCGACTATGTGAACGCCGGATATCTCGGCGAATACATGAGCGTCCGGCTGATGCCCCTGGTGGACGCCGTGATCCCCGGCACCCAGTACAGCACGGTCAGCACCATCCTTCCCACGGACAAGATCTGGATGCTGTCCTCCAGCGGCTACAAGCCCATGACCATCGCCTACAACAGCTACACCCCCATCACCATCGAGATCGACGCCATGAAGAACCCCGATTTCATGGTCAAGCTGAACCTGACGACCGCGCTGGACAGCGTTGCTGTCTTCGCCTCCAAGGTCGGCCTCGTCAACATCTAAGCCTTTCTGCGGGGCGGGAAATCTCCCGCCCCGTCATGCCGTATCCAGTGACACGCGCCGGGGCGGCACCGGCGGACGGCAAACCATCAAAAAGAAAGGAAATTGAGACGATGGCAGAAGAAGTGAAGAAGACGCGGACGCGCAAGAGCGCGGCTGTGAAGACGGAAGAAGTCGCAGAAGCGGTGCAGACCGCAGAAGCGCCTGCCGAAGAAACGGACGAGGTTGCGCTGCTGAAAGCGCAGATCGAAGCCATGAAGGAAGAGATGGCGAAGCAGATGGAATCCTTCAAGGAAGCCATGACTGCGGCGCAGAAACCCCAGGTCGTCCAGGTGACGGCCAGCACGGAGCAGGTCCACTTTCTGTGGCAGGCACCCGTGGCGGACGACAACGTGCAGGACTTCGGCCCCGGCGGTATGTATGGGCGCATCATCGGCAAGACGGGTGAGTTCTTCGTGCCGAAGAACGACCTGAGCAGGATTCTGGACAACATCACCCGGATGTGCCTCGACCGGCGCTGGCTGATCGTGGTGGACGGTCTCAGCGAGGACGAGCGGGAAGCCCTGGGAGTGAACTACAACGAGGGCGAACTGCTGGACAGGAAAGCCTTTGCCAAGATGATCGAGCTGGGTGACAAAATCCTGGAAATCTTCCCGGCTCTTTGCGAGGGGCACAAGGAAATGGTGGCGAAGCGGTTCTACGAGGGGTGGATGGAGAAGAATCCCCATATCCACCGGGACACCGTGGCGGAACTGAACCGGATGGCGAAAGACGCCGGGATGAAAAACAACGCTTTTAGCGCCATCATCGAGGGCATGAACGCGGAACAGGTCTGAAGATAATAAGCCAAAGCGCAGCCCAGCAAAGCGGGTGCGATTTGGAGAGGACGTTTTACCGGAATCTTGCGGGTATGACCGCTTACGGGCATACTCGCCATTCCGGTAAATAAGGACGTAAGGGGGTTGCGCAGATGGCTACGGGCTGGAGCGAAATCATAAATGCGGCTATGCAGGCGCTGGACGACGAACGGTGGCGGGAGCAGATCACCGTCAGTCCGGCACAATTCTATAGGGCCAAGAGCGACAGCGTGCTGTTTGCGCTCCCCCTTCTTAACAGCCCGCCGGAACTGCTGGACTATCTGGAAAAGGACATGGTGACGCCGCAGTATGACGACTTCTCGTGGGAAAGCACGGAAGAAAGCCTGAGCGGGGAAACTTCGGTGGAAACTGGCCTTTTGGGCTATGAACTCATGTCCTGCGTCGTCTACGGGGAGGACGGAACCAGCGTCGCGCCCTATTCCGGGGCGGTGTACGACGCGGAGACGGGCATCGTCACCTTCCCACAGCAGGGTTCGGCGGGCGTCCATTACGAGCTGGACTTCTACACGGACGGTACTTTCAACGACCTGACCCTGAGCCAAAAGCGGCTGTTTGGCTTGGCTGTATGCGTGGCTTGGGACGAGGATTTCAGCCGGACGTGGCTCAACATAAGCCCAAAAATCCACGATTCCAGCTTCTCCACCGTGAACGAAGCCAACTATATGGACAAACTTTCGCTCCGACTGAGGGAAAACCGCCAGAGTTTCAACGACGAACTGCACAAGTACGAGCAGCTTTGCGCCTACAAGACGATGCGCAGCAACGGAATGAGGATCGTGCTGGCATAAGGGACGGGGGCGAAGGGAGAAGCACGACCTCTCCACCGGCTTCGCCGGTCCCCCTCCCCTAAAGGGGAGGCAGATATGGACAAGATAATCAAAAATGGGCTTTTGAGCTTCGGCGGGACGGTATCCGACCCGGCTTGGAACGTGCCTGCGCAGTATTCCAGCCGGGAAAACCAGTATTACATGGCGGAAACCGACCGATTCAAGAAGAAATACCTGAAATACGCCTCGGATTTCTTCAAGGGGGAAGCCCTTGGGTTCTACGGTCCTGACGAAGACGAGTGGGTAAAGTGCAAGTTCCGGCTGGCGGAAGTGGTACGCCCCAGCTCCGCCATCCAAAGGGAGTTTGACGACTACAAGCACCTGATGCTGGAGGAACCGGCGCTTCCGTATATCCCCCAAGGCACGAAATTCCGGGCGATGGGGGCCGTTTGGCTGATGATTAACCCCCAGGACATCTCCAACGGGGACGGCGGGGGCATCGTAAGGCGCTGCCGGGTGACCTGGAACCACCTGGACTACTACGGCAACGTGCTTCAGGAACCCTTCGTGGTGGAGACGGACCGGGCCAGCGCCAACTCCGACGACAGCCAGCAGTGGGACAACATTACCAAGGGTTACTTCAACATCACCTGCGCTTCAAACCGATGGACACAGCAGCTTGGGACCAATTCCCGCATGATTTTCGGCTCCGGAGCCTACCGGATCACCGGATTTACGGACTTTTTTGAGGAATTCACGGGGGATTTCGACTCCACGAGGCTCATTCGCTTCACGGCGCGGTACGAAGAACCCAACGACGAGATCGACGACATGGTGAACCGGGTGGCCGAGGGGCTGACCTTCACCTGGGAAATCGAACTGTCCGGGACGCCGACCATGACCGTGGGCAGCACGGGGGCAATAGCCCCTACAAGCCGCAGGAAGGGCCAGATCGTCGAAAATTCCGAGGAATATCCAATCACTTACCTGTGGGAAAGCAGCGACGAGAGCGTGGTCAGCGTGGACGAGGCGGGAAACGTGACCGCCAACGCCGAGGGAACGGCGGAAATCACCTGTCGGCTGGCACAGAATGAGAACATTATGTCAACCTACATCGTGGAAGTGGCGGGCGCTCAGAGCGGCGGACAGGTGGTGTTTTTGCAGGACGTTCCCGTTCAGCTCCGCATGTATCAGAGCGTTACGCTGGAAGCGGAATACATGGAAGACGGGGAAATGACCGGCATTCCGGTGGAATACACGGTTTCCGGGGCGAATCCGGCGGCATATACGGCGGAAATCGAAGGAAATTCCGTGAAAATCACCTGTTGGGGCGGCAGCACAACGCCGCTGACGGTGACGGCCAGTTACGGGGAATACAGCGCCAGCGCGGAGATTTACCTCAAGGGGATTTAATCACAGTTTTAGATAAAGGAGTGTTTTGGACATGGCGGTTTTGGCAAATTTCGTGTTTTTGGACACGAACAGCACGGGTACGACCAGCAGTACCTTCTACGTCCCCTACGGAGCGGACAGCGTGGTGATACAGGCGACCGGAGCCGGGACCCTGAACGTGACTATCAAGGGTAAAGCCGACACGGAAAACGGGGATTTCATTGCGCTGGCTGCCATCAACCAGACGGACTACAGCGTGGCCGAATCCATCACAGCCTCCGGTATCTACAGCGTGGCGGCTGGAGGAATCCGGGAGATGCAGGTGGTAAACGGCGGAAACGCTGGCGATGTGACCGTGTTTGGCGCGGCAATCGGGGAGGGCTGAGATATGGCAGTTGACAATATCGCCCGTGGAATGGCTGCGTCCGCACAGGGAGGCGGAGGCGGCGGCGGGGGCGGAAGCGCAAAGGTATCCGTCGGCTCTATCACCGTCAGCACCACATGGAGCGGAAGCGACCCTTATTCCCAAACCGTTACCGTGACCGGAGTAAGCACGGATTCCAAGAGCATCGTAGATCTTCAGCCCACGGCAGCCCAGCTTTCGTCCATGATGACGGACGGAGTTGAAGCCATGCTGGTGGAGAACAACTCCGGGACGCTGACGCTTTATGCGCTTGGAGGAACCCCCTCCGCTGAAATGACCTTACAGTGCATCGTCATGGAAAGTAAATAAATGGCACCAAAAATCCGAAGGAACGGAAAAAGATAAGGATAGAATCGCGGAATCCGTGAAAAAGAAAGGAAAAACTGCATGGAAAACGTGAAAAACATCTGCCTGACGGAAGAGCATCTGAGAGAAATGTCCGTCAGTTATGTCTCCATGAGGGACAAGGAAGAGTTCATCAAGGACGTTTCCCCCGGCTGCTTCGACAAGATGGAGATAGGGACGGAGAACGGAGACCCGCTGCCCCCCTTCTACAAGGAAAGCGCCATGCGGAAGCACCGGTACATGACGGCGGCGCTGATGAAGCTGTATCTCCGCGTCGATTATGATACGGAGACCGAGGGCGACCCTTGGAGCATCACCGAAGAGGACTACGAGACCGCATCTCGTAGCTTCCTTATCAGCCAGCTTGAGCGCATCAAGAAGCGCACGGCGGACAAGGAACTGCAAGACAAGATTTACGATCTGCTGGCGGACTACAAGCTGCTGGAAAAGCTCCTGAATGCGGAGTGCTACGGTATGCTCCCCGCCATGAACGACACCCTGAGCCGATTCCAGATGATGATGTCGGCGCAGACCACGCCGGAGGCGATGGAAGCGCTGCTGAAAGCCACGGAGGAAGCAAAGCAGGAACTGGCGGAATACAAGGCGGTGAGGGGATGACCTCTCCACCGTCTGCGGGCGGTCTCCCTCCCCCAGAGGGGAGGCTGATAAGGGGGTGAAATGAGATGGACGGAGAAAAAGAGATCAGCGTACTCAGCCCTACCTACCCGTACGAACGGGTGGCGGACTTCCCAAAAATGGAACCGGCACAGGAAATCCCCTTGCTCATTTGCCGATATCTCATGGACCTGCCGATGCCCGGATATACGCCGCCGGACAACAACCGCTATCCCCGCTGCCGCCTGATGAAGCGGCTGTGGTACGACGTGGATGACCCGCTCGCCAATCCGAACCCCACGCCGGAGCAAAAGCTGTCGATGCTCTTTGACGGGCATCACCCCACGCTGAATACGGACGAGGAACAGGCAGAGCACCCGCAGGGGTACAGACTGTACCCCCTTCAATGGTGGATGCAGAGCCAGATCGAGGCGCAGACGAGCCTGAAGGTATACATGGGGAGGGAGACGCCGCTGGACGATTTCCGCGTGGAGATCGGCATTATCTTCGACATCTATGTGAACGCGAATTTGGAAACGACGATGGGCGTGGGAGGTCTCAGCAAAGCCTACGCCATGGAGAAAGACATCATCGACGCCCTGCACGGGGTCAACCTCGCCGGGGTAGGCGTGATGAACTACTCCCGCCACACCCACGGCGACGCCGGAAGCCAGAACTTCTACGACGAAAGCGGCACGAACGTCGGACGGCGGCTCGTTATGAGCCTGACCTACATGGCAGGCGGCGGAGGCACCGTGGAAAGCTGGGGCGTGAACCGGTACGAATAAACAGAAACAGCGGGACGGAGAGTTTCACACCGCTCGAAAATCCCGTTGAATCATATATCGGGAAGGAAGCAGAAGAATGAGCGAAATCCCGACAAAGTATCTCAAGGCGATCCGCAGATACGAACCTGTAGATTTTGAGGGACTGCGGTTCTACCCGATCCTGGTGGAAGAATACGAGGAATACCTGATTGCCAAAAGCGCAATCGAATTCATGCACCAGCGTCTTCCGAGAGTTTATCTCAACATGCCTATCCTGCAAGCGTATTATGCGCTGGACAGTCAGAGCATCGAAGACGAGCAGATACCTACCGGCCTGATGGCAAGAAGCGTACTTTTCTTGGCGCTTGCCCTGAGAATGGGGAGGGGCCTCCCTGTGGAAAAGCGCATCGGGTTATTCAAGCCGAGGGTAGACACAAAGGGAAGACTGAAGTCCGTCATGTTTTCTCAGGACGGAGAAGAAATCTGCGAGATCACTCCGGCGAAATTCGAGCGGCTGAGACCTATCCTCGCGGAACAGAACGGGCTGACGATACCGGAAGAGGACGCGAACCCGGCACTGGTGGACGCGGAGCAGGAGATAGCCAGAAAGAAAGCGCCGGAGCTGGACGTGAATCTGGAAAGCCTGATTTCCGCCGTTGCGGCTCTGAGCGGGGCAGACGAGAAAGAAATCTACGACTGGCCCATTGCCAAGATGCAGAGCAGACAAAGGGCGATTCACCGCGCACTGGACTATCTGGTATGCGGAATCGGAGAATCGCAGGGGACCAAGTGGAAGAAAGGCAATCCGGTTCCAAACCCCTTTTTCGACCGGAAAAAGGAGGGAAGCGCGGCGAAAGTCGCACTTTCCGAGTTCGGCGGCGGCGCGGCCCTGGACGCCGTGGCCGAGGGAATCGAGTCCATGAAGCAATAATCGGAAAAGGGGGCGGAGACAACGGCTACTTCGGCGCAGACACCGACCATAACCACGCAGCCGGTATCGGCGGCGTATAACGCAGGCGATTTGGCGGCTCCGCTCACGGTGGAAGCAACCGTTTCCGACGGGGGAATCCTGTTTTACCAATGGCAAGAAAGCCCGGACGGAACAAACTGGCTGGATATCATAGGGGCCGTGGGTCCGAGCTATATGCCGTCCACGGAACTGAATACGGGGCAGATACGGCAGATCGTTTTTTACCGCGCCGTGGCGACAAACTGGGTGGGCGGGCTTTACCCCGCTGACGACCTTTATCCCAGCAGCACCCTGTACCCGGCCAGCAACGGCTATACCGCTTCCGCCAATTCCAATGCCGCCCAAATCACCATCTATCCTCAATACAGAGTAAGGAGTGACAATCCTATGATTACCTTCACCGATAAGAGCCTGTTCCTGAAGGGCGTCGGCAACGTCATCCTGACCGATCCCGACACCGGGGACATCCTCTATCAGTCCAAAAGCTTCAATGCTGGCAGCGTCAGCACCAGCGTGAACATGAACGAAATCCGTGCCGGTCTCGGCAACCCCGTCGTGGCGACCCTGCCCTCTGACGCCAGCCTGACCGTGGAGTTCACTGCCGTGGACTTCTCCCTGTTCGAGAAAGCCGCTCAGGTCGGCGCTGCTCTGACCTACGGCGCTCCCGTTCCCGTGGCGCAGACCATCAAGGCCACAGGCACAAGCCTCACCATCGACGTGACCGACGGCGTTCCCGCTCCCCAGCTCGGCTTCTCCGAGGCCGTGTGCTATATCCAGCCCGTCGGCGCGGCCAGCCCCATCATCCGGGACGGCACCGCCTACCCCATCAGCGAGGCCGGTGTGATTTCCGGCTTCACCGCGACGGTCGATCAGGATTATAAGGTCTGGTATTTCGTGCAGAAAGCCACTGCCCACAAGGCGACCATCGGCTCCCTGATGGACCCCAAGATCGTCCACTTCTCCGCCTCCTTCGCCGTGTACGCCAACGTGGGCGGCAGCGCCAACAGCGGCACCCGCGTGGGCTGGCTGTACGTCACGGTGCCCAAGCTGAAGATGCAGGCCAACGCCAACATCTCCGGCGACCAGACCAACGCCGATACCACGGTCATCACCGGCATGGCGCTGAGCGAGGACGACCAGGTTGTTTCCGCCACCACCTACCTGTGCGGCGACGTGTCGAACCCCCTGGCCTACTACGTCTACAGCCCCTGCAATGACGCCGAGATCGTGCAGGGCATCGCCGTGGTCGGCGGCCTCGTGAGCCTGCCCATCAGCAGCGTGAAGCAGATCCCCGTGTATTTGGTGATGCCCGACAACACCCTTGTCAAGCCCACCAGCTACTCCACCGGATTCACCTACACCGGCTCCGGCCTGCCCACCGGAACCAGCGTCAGCACCGCTGGCGTGGTTTCCAGCGGCACCGCAACTGGCGATGGAGAGTGCCTCATTGAATGGACCGACGGCGAGAACGAGTTTTCTTGTCCGGTGAACATCTCTGTGGTGTCCGCCTGAACAACAACGAAATACCCCCGGCTTTCGGGCCGGGGGTATTTTTGAAAATTCAGTTATCGGCGTAACGCCAGTGGTAGCCGCCTGCGGTACGGTTGTGGTTTTTGAGCGCAGCAATCACGGTGCTTTCATGCCTTGACACAAACTCAGCGGCAGCTTTAACGGACGGAAATCGTTCTCCTGTTTCAATGCAAACTACGGGGGAAAAAGCACCGGGACTCAGCGTGGTTCCCTTCGGAATAGTCAGTGCGTCCTCAACACTCAATCCCAAATTCAGCCGATGAATCAAGGCGTGGTCGTCCATGCCAAACATATCCGCCAGGTCTTTAGCGATATAGGATTTTCCTTGGTATTCCACCCAGATGTTTCGCCTAGTGTTTCGGCTTTGGACTTTCATATCCGCCCAGCGGCAGTTATCAGGTGAGTAGCCTTTGGTAACGTCGATTCGGTCGAGGGTACACTGAAACTTTGGAGAATTTTCATCATAACCGTTGTCGTAGGCCCATTTACGGAACCGCGAAAAGTCTTTCCACTCGTCGCAGACTGTTATCCCCGCGCCGCCGTATGTGTGATAGCTCTTGTGAGAAGGGTCACAGCATCTTTTTACCATTCCATGCCATACATTATAAAGCCGATTGTTTTTCTTCTTGCTGACTGTAATGCGACGTTCGCGGGTTTTGCAAAGTTCGGCGGCGCGTTCCCTCTGATAGCACCCACAGCTCTTTGTGCGACCACGGCGAAGCGAATGACCGGAAACGGACAGTTCCGCACCGCAATCACAGCGACAGTTCCAACGGACATCTTCTCCTGCAACGTGAGGACACATGCTTAATACAACGAGTCTTCCGAAACGCCTACCGGTCAAATCCTCAATCATAGCACACCTCCGATAAAAATACGCCGACCGAGCGGTTGCGGCGCTCAATCGGCGTACTGAACAAAGCGGGGACAAGCCCCGCGATGTACCACATATAAGGAAGCCGCAACCTTCCAATAGCAGTATACCACAACAGGACGTTTATAGCAAGAAGAACATAAGAAACAGGGGATAAATCAAAGGCTGTACCGGGGTGCGGGTTTTGATTTGTGCCTTGAACGGGGGTGAACGGAATGGGAGACCTGCAAAGAGCGATAGAGAAATACGCCAAGCTGGACCGGGCCATAGAGAACGCGCTGAAAAACGAAGTCGCGGAAGTGGTGAAAGGGGCGCTGGCGCAGGCTGCCATTGAGGAAGTCTACGACGCATATGAGCCGGAGTTTCTGAGCAGGCGGGACCCGGTACACGGGGCCACGAACAAGTGGCTGAAAACATCCGGCGGAGGCATCACGGACACGACGCAGATGCACGTCGAAGCCGTGGGCAACACCCTGACAGTCTCCGACGACGCGCCGTATCAGCAGCTTTGGGGCGGAACAAGACCGTCATCTCCGAGGCTCGCAGAAGCCATCGCAACGGGCGACCCGCGCTTCCACATGGAAAAGGCGGGGCCGCGCCCCTTCCACGAAAAGGCAAAACAAAAGGTCATCGACAGCGGAGACGCGGAAAAAGCCCTGATCGCGGGGCTGCGGCGGCAGGGGATCGACGTGTCCGGACTGGAATTTGAACTCACTTAATCAGCGGGTGGTGTAAAAATGGCCGAGATCATCAGCATCAGAGTAAACGTAAACGACGGAGACTACAAGCGAACTACGGGCAGGCTTTTGGAAATCCAGAAGTATGTGGACACGCTGAATAAGACCCCAATCCATATCAAGATCGACGATACGGGATTTGAAAAGGCCACCAAGCAGATCACAGCTTACAACAACTCTGTGGCTCGGATGGTCAAGGCGGAGAACGAACTGGCCGTCGCCAAGGAAAAGACCGCGCAGGCGCAGGCAAAAGCAGAAGCGGAAGCGTGGAAAGCAGAACAGCAGGAAACCAGGCTTGCAACTGCGCAGGTGAACCGTCACACGCAGACCATCCGGCAGCAGACGGAAATTATTAAGGGCGAGAACCAGATCGCCCTGCAAAAAGAAAAGACCGCGACTGTCGTTGCACGGACCGCGCAGGAGGAAGCCAAGGCCAACACCGCGCTGGTGCAGGGACAGGCGCGGCTTGCCGTGCAGCAGGAGAAGACGGCGACGGCGGCGGCACGGGCGGAAGCGGCGCAGCGGGGTGAAAACGCGGCGATGCAGGAGGGGAGCGCGGCTTCGTCCCTGCTGAACAACTCCCTCGGTTCTCTGGTACTTCAATATGTGTCCATTCGGGCAATCATCAGCAAGGTCGTGTCGGCATTCCGGGATGCGCTGAACACCATGAAAGAGGTGGACAGCGAACTCGTAACCATTCAGAAGACCACGGGCTACAGCGGCGAACAGCTTGACCGGCTGACGGACAGCGCCTACAAGCTCGCCAGCGCCTACGGCAGAACGGCGACGGAAATCCTGAACGCGGCCAGCGTGTACGCCCGCGCAGGCTTCAAGGACAACCTGGAGGACATGACGGAGCTTTCCGCGCTGCTCCAAAACGTCGGCGATCTGACCGGGGAAGCGGCGGCGAAGTTCCTCGTCGCCACCAACGCGGCATGGCAGATGAACGGAAGCTACGAAAATCTGCTGCGGGTCATCGACGGGCTGAACCAACAGACCAACGAAGCCGCCGTAGACATGAACGCTCTCACCAGCGGCATTACCGTGGCCGGCAGCGTGTTCTCCAACGCGGGAGAAAGCGTGCAGACCTTCGCTGGATTGCTGGGCGCGGGCGTTGCTCTCACGCAGCGGAGCGGCAGCGAGATCGGACGCGGCCTGCGGACCATCGCCATGAACATCCGTCAGATCAAGGGTGAGCTGGACGACGGAGAGATCATCGACGAAGCGAGCATTTCCGAGGCTGCGAAAGCCCTGCACAGCGTCGGCATTTCCGTAGCGGACGCAAAAGGAGAACTGCGTCTCACCAGCGACGTGCTGACCGACTTGGCCGCAAAGTGGGGAAGCCTCACCACCGCCGAGCAGAGCTACCTGAGCCAGAGCCTTGCGGGAAAGCGGCAGGCAAACATCCTGAATGCCCTGATGAACAACTGGCAGGAAGTGGAGCGGCAGATGACGCTCTACGCCAACGGCGCTGGCTCCGCCATGAAAGAAAACGAAATCTATCTGGATAGCTGGGAGGCCAAGACCAAGCAGCTCGACGCCGCGTGGACGGAATTCGTGGCGAACCTGATAGAGACGGACGCAATAAAGGGAGCACTGGACGGGCTGATCTCGCTCGTCAAAATGCTGGACAGCGATTTCGGGCATTTTCTCGTAACGGCAGCGGCGATCCCGACGGTGATCCTCACACTGACGACCGCCGTATCCAAGCTGGCCGGGGCTTTCAATATTCTGAAGACCGCCATGATTACCAACCCGGTACTCATGGCTATCGCGGCAGGGACGATTACCGCAGCAGGCGCGGTTGCCCTGTATAACGCCCTGACCACCACTGCGGAAGAATACCAGCAGGCCACCAAAGAGGCAACACAGGAAGAAGAAAACCTTCTTCGGGAAATTGCCGAACTGGAAAGCAGAGAGGATAAGCTGACGGAGCTTGAGCGGACGAAGCTGGATCTCCTGAAGCAGCAGGTGGCCGAAGCAAAAAAGCAAAAAGAACTGGCGGCGTACCAGCAGTATAACAACAAATACGGACCCAGCGCCGCGAGCCTCAACCCGGCGCTGGACGAAGTGAACCAACTGATTTCTCAATATCAGCATCGTTCCCAGCAGGCCCGCAACGAAAGCGATCCTTCCAAAAAGCTCGGGCTGATTGGCGCTTCCGAGGACGCGATCAAAAAGCTCCGTGAGATGAAAACGGAACTGGAAGAATACAGCGAACTTATGGGGACCAAGTTCCCGGAGGATGGGCGGAAAGCGCTCGACACCATCAACAACTTCCTCTGGTATCTGGACGAAGGAACAACCGCCGTGCAAGCGGGACGACAGGGACTGAAACAAGCCGGAGAAGATATCGAGGAGGTGGGGAAGAAAACCGACGAAGCCGCGCAGCCTTTCAAAACCCTTTCTGACATTCTCAAAGCAGCCAGCGAAAAGGCTACAAGCTTCGACGTGGTGATCGCCAACGTTATTACCGCTTTGCAGAACTTCGGAGCAGAAAGCTACGAAGTGAACCAGGCGATGAAAAATCTGGAGTCGATCATTCCCGGAAGCACCGCAAAGCTTTACGACTTCCACACCGCTACCCTGAACATCGACGCAAGCCTGCTTGCGAGCAAAGCGGATCTCCTTGACTTTATCGACACGCAGAAGCAGTTGGAATTTTCCGACGCCATTTCGCAGCTTGAAGACATGGCCGCGGCTTATTGGGACGTGGCGGGCGCAGCGCTTGCAGCCATGACGAATCAGCAGGCACAGGCACAAATGGCCGGAGTGCTGGCCTTTACCGCGGGGGGGATGAACCCCAACGATGCAGTGGGCAACGTGGACAAGCAGCTTGCAAGCGTCCGACAGCAGAAGGCCGAGTGGGATTCCTACGTTGCCACGCTACGGGCGCGGAGCAGCTACAAGCCAGACACGAGCAGCACCGGGCGGAGCAGCTATACGCCGGTGTCCTCCGCGCCGGACAGCGCCAGCACCAAGGACACGGAGCTGGAGCGGCTGAAAGCCATCATCAGCCTGGAAAAAGCGGAACTGAGCTTTTTGCAGGCCAGTGGAAAAAGCCTGGACGAGATCAACGCCAAGCGCAAAGTCATCCAGGCGGCGCTCCACGACGAAGCGGAATATCTCCGGGCGCAGCTTGAAATCCTCAAGGCGGAGGAAGTCGCGGAAGAAGAAAAGGCGGAGCACGAAGCCAAGATCAAGGCGCTGGAAGAGGATATTCTCGCACTCAGTACCGAGTGGTGGAACATCCAGAAAAACATCAACGACGACCTCGCCAAAGCGGAGGAAGCGCGGAAGAAACAGCTCGAAGAAGAAGCAAAGCTGCTGGAGGAACAGAAGAAACTCCAGCAGGAGATGTTCGACACGCTCAAGAAGACGGTTGATGACTACTACGCCAAGCTGATCGAGGACAAGGAAAAGGAACTCACCCTTGAAGAAAGAATCCTTGCGGTACAGCAGGCGGAAGCCGCCCTTGCCAACGCCCAGCGGGAGCGCACGGTCCGGTACTACAACGCGGCGACCGGGCAGTGGGAATGGCAGGCCAACGCGAAGAACGTCAAGAGCGCACAGGACGCACTGAAAAAGGCGCAGGATGACCTGACCAAGTATCAGCGGGAGCAGGCGTGGAAAGCGTTCAAGAGCGCGTGGGAGTACGTCAGCGAACAAATCAAGTCGGGGGCTATGACCTTCAAGGAAGCCTACGACTATATGTACGAGGAGATGAAGAAGATCCAGGACACCTACGGGGTGGACCTGGGATTCGTGCTGGATGACAGCATCGGCGGGTTCAAGGAGCTGAACCACGGCATCGACGGGCTGACGCAGGAAGTGGCGGACAGTCTCGGTGCCAGCGTGGGCAAACTCAATGAGCAGCTAAAGCAGTACGAGACCGCCGTGGGCGCTTTCAAAAAAGCTTTCGACGAAGCTGCGGAGAAAGTGCGTGAAGGCGAAATGACGATGGAGGAAGCCTACAGCTACCTCCGGGACCAGGCCAAGGAGATCGCCGACAAGTACGGCATCGACATGACGGGGGCGCTGGACGAGGCCATCGCCGGGATGGACAAAACAAATATGTCCATCGACGAGCTGTGGAAAGCCGTCATCATCAATCTGATGAAGGTGAACTCCGCAAGGTGGTTCGACGCCACGGACGAAGAAAAAAAGCTGCTCCACGCGCAGAACGAGTTTCTAGGAAAACTTATCGGGGCGACCTACGACCCCAGCGGTTACTGGTATCTCAACGGCAGCCAGCTTTACGGAAGCCAGAAGGGAGTCGTCTACGACGCGACCGGCGGCGGTGGTGGAAAAGGCGGTTCCGGCGGCGGTGGCGGAGGAGGCTCCGGCGGCGGTGGCGGAGGAGGCTCCGGCGGGGGTAAAGGCTCCGGAGGCGGCATACGAGGCGCAGCCGGTACGGGGAAATACTACGACAGCTACGGAAACGAATACGCAACGCTGGATGAAGCGGTTGCAGGGAACGCGGCAAACGCGGGAGGCGGCGGCAGCACCGACGGAAAACCTTTGTATAAAGGAACGGGATTTTTGGCGGCTCCCGGAGATGCCGGTAACATCAGTATATGGCAAGGAAACAGAAAATGGGTTGCCGACGCTGCGGGGAACAAGTACTTCTCCAACACGGCAGGGGAAGGAGAGCACCACTGGTTCAAGAGTTCAGACGGGTACATCTATGATACCAATACCGCAACAGATTACGAGCTGGCAAGGCACGGCATGATGCGGGACATAAACGGCCGCGTGACCATCAGACCGGAGGGCGTGTATGTCGATTGGGATAAGCTGGAAGCGGAACATATGGCGCAGTTCGGCATCACAAAAGAGCAGACCTATGACAGCGGCGGCATCCTGCGGGGCGTCGGCGGGATCAAGGCCACGGCACGGGACGAATTTGTTCTGCCGCCGGATATCACGGCGAAGATGATGGACCCTGTGAACAACGACCTGAGCCGAATGGGTTTGGACACGGTGCGGAATCTGTTCGGGATGCTGGAGGGAATACCGCAGCCCATCGACCAGAGCATCGGAGCACAGTACAACGGTGACACCTACACCATGAACGGCGTGACCATCGGAGAGCAGTCGGCAAAAACCACGACGGTATTCGATCTGGCGCAGATGGCGCGGGGTCTCGGAAAATTCAAGGGAAAAATCTGACGCAAAGAGGAGCGGACTGAATCATGCTGTTTCAAGCAACGAATATCGTTCCGGATCTGAAATCCGGCATAGGGCTTGGGGTCGTAGACGCCACGCTCCCCATGAAGGTGAGCTGGCAGGTGAACGGAGATTACCCGGTTATGACGGGTATGAAAATCGACATTTACCTCAACGACGGGGCTTCCACACAGAAATACACCACGGGGAAGCAGACTTTTTCCGCCCCGTTTTACGGAGCGGACGCGCTGGGGAACCTGCAATACTACAGCTATACCATTCCCGCCGGGGACCTCAGTTCCGCCGGGATCACCAACGGGAACGAATACAAGCTCGTCATCACGCAATACTACAACGACGGAGGTACGGAGGCCAGCGTGACCCAGAGCAGCGCCAGCGTATTCATCACGAGGCGGAACCCGACGTTTACCCTTTCCAGCGTACCGGCTACGGTAACGAGCAACAAATACACCTTCACGGTGAATTTCAGCCAGCAGCAGGGCGACACGCTGGACTGGATCAGATACCGCATCATCGCAGGCTCCGATACGGAGAATCCCATCTACGACAGCGGGAATATATACGGGGCGGCGCTTTATACCAGCACCTACTCCGGATTCCGCAGCGGCTATACCTACAGCTTCCGGGCGACGGGGCAGACCAGCAGCGGCGTACTGCTGGACACGGGATGGAGGACCTTCAACGTCAGCTATAACGTGGCGGAGACGGAGGGGGTCGTGACCGTCGGCGTCCAGAAGGACGTAAACGGCATCGTGGTAGACTGGACCAACATGACGACAGTATCCGGACAGACGGACTGGGTGATATTCCGGGAGCAGGAGGGAAGCGGCGCTCTGATATGGAAGGGCGGATGCCCGGTCAGCCTGCGGCACGGAACGGATTTCGGCGTCGCCAGCGGTCAGGGGCCATACAATTATCTGGTGGCCGCTACAAACAGTTCCGGGACGATCATAGGCACTCCCGTGAGAAGCGCGGCGATACGACCTATCTTCTACCGCTGGACGCTTTTGGTATGCTCCCACGACGGGACGGGGGACTTTATCGCGGAGCAGCAGTTCCACTTCAAATACAACATGGACAGCGGGAGCGTTTCCAACAACAACGCCCCCAACGTGATGCAGAACTTCACGGCGAACCCCACGGTGCAGCCAGCGCCGCAGAACTACCGCAGCGGGACGCTGAAAGCCCTTGTGGGAACGGTGACGGACGGAAGGTATACGGACAGCCTGACGCTTCGGAACGCGCTGATGGCACTCAGCGTGACAGAGAAGCCCCTTTTCCTCAAGAGCAGCAAGGGCGACGTGATGCGCATACGAATCAACGGAGCGGTCACGGCGGCGACCAGCGAAAAAACAGAGAGTCTGGCGCAGACGGTATCGGTGCCGTGGATCGCGCTGGAGGATGCTTCGCAGGCGGTGATCTACGGGTATACCGGGTGACGGGGCGCGGCGTGGAAGACCTCTCCACCGCCTGCGGGCGGTCCCCCTCCCCTAAAGGGGAGGCTATAAAGGAACGGGAGAATGACGTATGGCGAGATATAATCTGAGAGACGGAATACCGACGCAAATTCTGACCGGGGATATCCTGGATTACGCCTACAAGCCCGGAGACAACAACTCCCTGCAAATGACCCTTCCGAGAGGAATCTTTCAGTTGGAAGTGTGGGGAAGCTGCGGGGCCATCCTAGTGCCGATTGCGAGTCAACCGGCAATAAGCGCCGGAGGATATGCCAAAGGTACGCTTACGCTGAATGCGGCAACAACGGCTTATTTAACGCCGGGAGGGATGGGCACCAACGGAGGAGCGGGATACAGCGGCGGCGGGAGCGACATCCGCCTGATCCGGAACACCTATTATTATCGCGTCCTTACCGCAGGAGGCGGCGGCGGTCCCGAAATAATCATCACCTCCCCACAGGGCGTCGCGCCGGAGGCATCTGCATATCCCGGAGGCGTCGCCGGAGGATTGACAGGCGGCGATGCCGGAACAAGGGAAGTGGACGGCAAGGGTGCATCCGCGAACGCCGGAGGAACCGGCGGAACAGGCTGGCGCAATATTGACACAAAGAAACCGGCGGAATTTGGGGCCGGAGGCTATGTCCTGGACATTTACGGAGAGAACCGTGGTGGAAACAGCGGCGGCGGCGGATGGTACGGCGGAGGCTACGGAGGGTACAGAATTACCGGGACCACGACCCTTGTTACCCATTATTACGGCGGCGGCGGCGGAAACGGATTCGCTTATTCTGCCGCAACGGCAAGCAGGGTCCCAAGCGGTTACGGGCTGAACAGCACCTACTACCTGACAGATACGGAAAACAAGGGCGGAGAAGACACCATCACGGAGCCGAACGGGGATACGCGAACCGGGCACCGGGGAATGGGATATATCCGTATCACCGTCATTCAAGGCCAGCTTCAGCAGCCGGTCATCACCGGGGTCAGCTACCCGACGGAAGGAACCGTGCAAATTTCCTTTACCGGTGTCAGCGGCGCTTCTTCCTACCGGGTCTACGACGAGAACAACATCCTGCTGACGACGATCAGCGGCTCGCCTTATACGGAGACGGGGATATCCGACGACACGCAATACACGAGGAAAATACAGGCGATATCCTCCACGCAGGCCCCAAGCGAACCGGCGGTCGTCACATTTACTTCGCAGGAAAAGCTGGCGACGCCGACCAATCTTCGGGCCAGCTACGCCGTCAATTCGACGACGGTGACGTGGAATGCCGTTGACGGGGCGACGAGTTATGCGGTGAGCAGGAACGGAACGCCCGTTGCCACGGTCAGCACGAACCGGTATCAGGACAGCAGCGCCGGGGCGGGGACGAGCTACACCTACACCATCGTGGCAAAAGCCAGCGGACGGTGGGACAGCGACCCGGCAAGCATCAGCACCGAAAACAAGCCGCAGCTCGCCAACGTGACGAATCTGGCGGCATCGCAGACGGTGCGCAGCGCGACCCTGACCTGGACGGCGGCTCCCCACGCCACCAGCTACGACGTATACCGCGACGGCACGAAGATGGGAACCGTCACGGGAAACAGCTTTACGGACAATACCACGCAGCCTGGGGGTACTTACCGATACACGGTCTACTCCAAGGCCAGCGGCTACTATACCAGCACCGGCGTGAGCATCACGGTCGGGGTCAAACCGCAGATCGAAACGCCGACGCTGATCGAAGCCAGCCAGACGCAGACCAGCACAACGCTGAACTGGAGCGTCCGGGATTACGGGGCCACGGTCACATATACCCTGCGCCGGGACGGAGCGCTGATATATCAGGGAAGCGCAAAGACCTATACTGACGAGGGGCTTGTCACGGGGCAGACCTATCTTTACAGCGTGGTGGCGGCCATTCCCGGAAGCGGCTACTACGACAGCCCAGCGGCCACCATCCAGATACTGATAGGCCGGGACTATACCACCATCGACCGGCAGAAGGACTATCTCAAGCAGCTTCGCACCTCTTTCGTCAAGCTGTGCCGCCTGCGTTTTATGAATCCCAACGGGACCACGGCCTACGCGCTTGACAACAACCCGCGCAATAAGCGCAGCCGCGCTTTTATCGCCAGCGGCAGCGTGACGGCCAACCTCCAGAACGGGCAGCGAGTCAGCGCGACGGTGACGCTGGACAACGCCGATTTGGAATTTGAAACGGCGGTCAACAAGGTCTGGTTTGGGCAGGAGGTGGCGTTGGACGAGGGGCTTGTCCTCTCCGACGGAAGCGAATACTACCGGCAGACGGGGGTATTCGTCATCGACAACCCGCAGGAGAAGATAGACCCGAAGACACGGACCGTCACCTACCGCCTGATAGACAAGTGGGCGGAACTAGACGGCACTCTCGGCGGCAATCTGGAGGGGACATACGAAGTTCCGGTCGGCACAAACATTTTTGAACCCATCACGGCGCTGCTGGAGGAGGACAGGGGGAACGGACTGCCGGTGGACGGGGTTGCCCCGGTCTATACGGAATACTACAACGGCATGACGCAGGAACTGACGGACGGGACCACCGCCTACATGACCGACAGCCCCTATACGCTGACGGTCAGCGGAGACGGGGGAACCATCGCGCAGGTCATCCTCGGACTTGCGGAGATGGTGAACGCCCTGGTGGGCTACGACAACACGGGGAGGCTTCGGATTGACCCCAGCCAGGACGACATTCTGGACATCAACAAGCCGGTGCTGTGGCGGTTCACGCAGGAGGAAGCGCAGCTTACCGGGCTTGCCTACACCGTCAAGAAAGAGGACGTTTACAACGACTACATCGTGGTGGGGGAACAGCTCGACGATTACGCACAGCCCGGAGGACGGGCGACGAACTACGACCCCAGGAGCGACACCAACGTGAACCTGATCGGACGCAAGACCAAGCGGGAGAGCGCCAGCGGCTACGCCACCACGACCCAGTGCCGTGACCTGGCGGAATGGAAGCTGAAGCGGGCGAGCGTCCTCCAGAAAGCAGTGAGCATCAACTGCATCCAGATGATGCACATTTCCCTCAACAGTCTGGTGGAGGTCGTGCGGACGGACAAGGAGGGAAGCCCGGTCGAACGGCATCTGATACAGGGGTACACGAGACCACTGGCATACAGCGGCCCCATGACCATCACCGCAGTAAGCGTGAACGACTTCCCCGTGGCGACGGTGACGGAGTGGCCGGAGAGATTCATAGTGTGACAGACGACGGGGAAAGACCTCTCCACCATCTTCGATGGTCCCCCTCCCCTAGAGGGAAGCACGAAAATATGGCACCAAAAATCCAGAAGAAGGAGATTGAATGATACCATGAAGATTCTTGTGTTTAGAGACGGGAACACCCGCGCCATCACGGGGGAAGACGGGAAATACTGGCTGACCGGGGAAGACCGGGTGCGGAAGCTGAGTGCGAGCATCGCCGAGGTGCGGGAGATAGAAGATCCCGCGCCGGTTACGATAAAGCTGGAAACCGACCCGCCAGCCGAACTGGGCGGCGAAGTCTCGACTGCGAAGCCGAAGAAAAAAACGGAGAAGAAAGCGGGGGAAGACCTCTCCACCGCCTGCGGGCGGTCCCCCTCCCCTAAAGGGGAGGCAAAGAAGCGGAGAAAGAAAGAAGACACGGAGGCAGAGGCAGATGGAGAACGCGGCAAGTGAAGTCATAACATTTGCTTCCCTGCTGCAAACGGCGGGGGTCATGGCGGGGATCATCGGCGGAGTCTTCGGTATCATCACGCTTGTCATCAACCGGATTTGGGCAAAGCGGGACGAAAAGAAGGGAAAGCTGAAGCAGATACTGGACAATATTGCCGAAGTGAAGCAGGAACTGAAAGACCACATCTCGGCAGACGACGAGCGCTACGCCGTCATGTGCCGGACGAGGATACTTCGCTTCGCGGACGAACTGATAAACGAGCCAAAGCACCTTCACACGCAGGGGAATTTCGAGCAGTGCTTGCAGGATATCACCGTGTACGACCAATACTGCGCGGAGCATCCGAAGTTCAAGAACGAACTGACCCTGAGAAGTGCGGAGATCATCCGCAAGGTGTACGACGAGTGCGCCAGGGAGCACAAATTTCTTTGAGGAAAGCTGAGACCTCTCCACCGCAGAGCGGTCCCCCTCCCCTGAAGGGGAGGCTTGAAAGGTAAGTGATTGTATGCCGATGTATCAAGGGAACTATGTGGCTCCCGTCTGGATAAACAACATGGCACCGGCCATCGACGATACGGAACTGCTGGCGATGTCCGGGACGATACAGGCGAGCCAGATACTGAAGGGGAGCGGTCCCCCAACGCAGTATACCACCGGCGTTCCGGGGCAGCGGTACGCCGACGTATCCACCACGCCTCCGACGATATACAAGCTGGTGACGGCGGCGGAGGACGCGAACGTATGGACGGCGGAGGGGGACGCCAACGGGAACCTGGCGCTGGACTACGACCCGACGGCCACCTACGACACCGGAGAATACTGCATCCACGCCGGGAAGCTTTACAAAGCCAAAATGGACATCAATCCGGCGGAGGCGTGGACGGAAGCGCACTGGGACAGGGCGTATCTGGCGGACGACGTTTTTAATCTTACGGAAACCGTGGCGACGAAAGCGACGCCGCCAGACGTAGGAAGCATCACGATGTCCGGGACGTGGACGGGGAGCGCAAGTCCCTACTCGCAGACGGTGACGGTCACGGGAGCAACGGTGACGGCGAACAGCAAGGTGGACTTGCAGCTTACGGCGGCACAGATAGCGAGCCTGATATCTGACGGCGTGACCGGAATGGTGATCGAGAACAACAACGGGACGCTGACGGCCTACGCGGTGGGAGCCGCGCCGTCGGCGGAAATGACGGTGCAATGCACAGTGGAGGAAACGAAATGAGCATTTGGGGAAATCCGATAATGATGGGCGGCTCCGGCGGCGGTGGTGGGGAAGGAATGACCCCTTTGCAATACATCGCCAGCACCGGGGCGGGAGAATACATTGACACGGGGTACGCTGTTAATGCAGATACTGATTTGATTATCGCAACCGTGGAGATAGACAGTACCAACCCGAATTGGGCCTCTCCATATGGCGTGATGGAAGGCGGTGGCGTAGGCGAGTGCATATTCTACGCCAAGAATAACGGTTCAAACAACTGCTTTTTCTGCTGGGGTGGACCGTCTTATACTTCTGATTTTTCCGACTACTACGGCAAAACTGTAACTATCAGGGCGACTCGCAATATTGGTCAGGTGTACTCTGGCAAATCCGTTATAAATTTGTCATTCAACCAAAGCGGCAGTATATCCACATATCCCCTCTATCTGTTTACTACAGATAATTTTGGCTCCGCAATCACCGATACCCATATCTGCAAAATGAAACTGTACGGATTTGACATCTATGAGGGAGCTGTACAGAAAAGGATGTTTCGCCCCGCGCTGGATGCGGCAGGAACCCCCGGATTGTATGAGTTCTTCACGGACACATTCTTTTACAATCAAGGGCCGGGTGCGTTTACCTATTCTCCCCCCGGGTCTGGTGGAGAAATCCCTCTCTGCCGTTACAATCTTGCAGTCAACTGGGATTTTGCTGATCCGTCTAATTCTCGTGGCAATTCGTCATACACTTCGTCCGGGTCATTGGTGTGGGCGCTTGATGGTTGGCAAATTATGAACGGCACAATGACCGTTGCCCAAGGTGGTATAAAGCTGTCTGGTTCTGGATTCGGATATATGACCGAATGGATGACAAACGATATGTCATCTCGCTTGGTGGGGCAGGAACTTACGTTGACAGGATGGGTAGATGACACCATAAATTCCGTCACGTTTACGCTGGACAACACAACGGGGGTGCAAGCCTCGGTTACGGTTGACGGTCTGGACTTCTATATCTACCGTAATGATGGCACAACGGTTACGTTTAATATCGGTGGTAATCTGTCTGAATCTTCCAACAAACTAATAAAGGCAATCAAGCTGGAAATCGGAGACACCTCCACATTACGCTCTCAATCTGGTCGATTGCTTGCAACTACCACCCCCCTGACAGAGTTGATCCGCACTAGGCAGACCGTTCGGTATAACTGATTTGAGGTGATTGCATGAGCCTGAGTAAAGTCATAGAGACCGCCAGAGCCGACCTTGGATATACGGAGAACCCGCCGGGAAGCAACATGACCAAATACGGCGAAGCCTACGGCATGAACGGCGTACCTTGGTGCGTGGAATCGCTCTGGTATTGGTTCGACAAGGCCGGGGAGCGGATGGCTTTCTTCGGCGGCGGGAAGACGGCTTCATGCTCTATGCTCCTTCGGTGGTATCGGGAACAGGGCCTTACGGTGCCTGTGGAGCAGGTGCGGGCGGGAGATATCGTTATCCTCAATTTCCACGGGACGAAGGACACGGAGCATTGTGGGCTGGTAACAGGAATCTCAGACATTAAGAGTCTCAGCACAGGAATGCCGTACAGTGTGTGGACGATCGAGGGGAACACGAGCAGCGGAAACGGGAGTCAGGACAACGGCGGGATGGTGGCAGAGAAGATCCGCTATCCGTCTCAGATCGTAGCCGTCTGCCGTCCTCAGTATCAGCCGGAGCCCCAGACCGTGGACGATGTGACCGGGCATTGGGCTGAGAAGGACATCCGGTTCTGGCTCAGCAAGGGTCTTGTGAAAGGATATCCGGACGGGTCCTTCCAACCGGATAAACCCGTCACAAGAGCCGAGCTGTGCGTGGTTATGGAGCGATTCCGGAAAATGCTCTTGCAGTTGGGGGACGACGAGCTCTGACGGAGAGAAACCGCCGAAGGAAAGCCGGGGACCGCACCCACGCAAGCGGACCCCAACCGCCGAATTGAGGAATTTGAAATGAAAGGGGGCAAGAAGCGTGGCGGAGACAAACGAAACCATGAGCGAAGCGGAAGCTATGCACGAACTGGCAAAACAGATGTGGGAACGCTATTTCAAGCAGCGGGCCATCGACGAACTGCTCAACCACTCCCTTGACGGCTACAAAGCGACGGTCGTAAACAACAACGGGGACGGGACCCTGACGGTCGTCCGTCCCTTCGACAATAACTCCATGACGCTGAAATGCCCCCCCGCACTGGCGAGAAAAGCCAGGAGCGGGGATCAGGTTTTGGTCGTTTCTTTGGGGGAAATGAGCAACAGCTTCGTCCTCTGCGGGACGGACATGAGCGGATTCGGAAGCGGGGACGCAGGGGAAAGAGTCCGCCTGCTGGATTTCAGCGACATCGAAGAACTGGAAACTTTCCTGATAGAGACAGAGAACGACGTAACCGAGACTTACACGGTTACGCGGGACTCGCACGGGCGCATCGTAACCATCGAAGATGAAGACGGGTTTGACACCTATGTTCAGTGGCCGGAATTCACTCTGACTCCGGCGGACAAGATAGGCTACGACAACACCGACAGCGGCGCACAGGCCACCAACGTGCAGGAAGCCATCGACGAACTGTTTGCCGGTGGAGGCGGCGGAGGCGGGCCAGAGCTTTCGGACGACGATCCCCTGATGGACGGTGACACTCCCTCCCCCGGAACGTCGGTCAAGGCGTCCAGAGCAGATCACAGGCACCAGACGGACGACAGCCGCGCCAGCGCGGCTGCGCTGACCAGTCATGTGCAGAACACCGGCAATCCTCATAATGTCACGGCGGCGCAGGCGGGAGCCATGCCGAGCACCGCGACGCTGGACGATATCCCCAACGGCGCCACCTATGCCAAGCCCACGGCGGCGCAGGTGGCGCAGATCGGCACCAACGAGACGGATATTGATACAATCGAGGGGAAAATCCCCAGCGCAGCCAGCACATCCAATCAGCTCGCGGACAAGGCTTTTGTTACCGATTCCATCACACAGAGTACGGCGATTTTCCGGGGGAGCTTTGCGACGAGGGCTGCGCTGCTGGCGGTGGCGTGGCAGACGACCGATCCAAACGCCGCCAACTATGTCAGCAACAACGACTATGCGGTGGTGCTTGACGACGAAACCCAAAACGACGAATGCTGGCGGTATATCTATGTGACGGGAACCGGATGGACTCCGCAGTACCGGATCAACGAGTCCCCGCTTACACAGGCGCAGCTTGACGCGCTGAACTCCGGCGCGACGGCGGCGATCATCAGCTCCGTTGCGGACAAGCTGGACAAAACCGGAGACGGCAAAGACGTGACCGCGACATTTACCGCAGCTTCCACACGGGCGAACATCAGCACCGGGGAGAAACTGTCGGTGCTTTTTGGGAAAATCGCCAAATGGTTTTCCGACCTTGGAACGGCGGCGTGGCGTGCAGCAACCGGAAGCATAACCAGCGGGAGTACGGACCTGGTGGAATCCGGGGCGGTCTATACCGGGCTTGCAGGCAAGCAGAACAAAATCAACGTATCCGGCATCCTCAAGGGAGACGGTCAGGGCGGTGTGAGTGCCGCAACAGCCGGGACGGATTATGCCACTCCTGATATCGGGGTGTATTACGGTCGGTGCTTGACTGCCGCAACTACGGCGGCAAAAGAGGTGTCCATTGACGGTGTGGCTTCCTATTATGCAGGATTGCATATCCGGGTAAGGTTCGACTACGCGCAGGAGGCCACGGGGATGGTAACGCTCAATGTCAATAATTTGGGAGCGTTGCAGTTGAGGACTTATTCCGGCAGTGCTACGGTGGTTGTCGGAGAGTGGTGGCATGGTACGGTGCTGGACATAGAGTATCAGAACTTCTCTACCCCGTACTGGATCATTGTCAATGGGCCTCCTGCAACTACGAGCACCTACGGACGTACGATCCTGTCTTCCAGCACATCCAGCACAGATACCGACAAAGCCGCTACCCCATCTGCTGTCAAATCTGCCTATGACCTTGCAGACAGCAAGTATACCAAGCCCAGCAGCGGCATCCCGGCGAGTGATATTGCAAACGGGGTGATACCTACCGTCCCATCTGCCTACACGTCAAATCCTGCTATGGACGGCACGGCGAGCCCCGGTAATTCAGGAAACTGGGCTAGGGGGAACCATGTACACCCCAGCGATACTTCCCGTGTGCCTGTGTACGGGCTTGGAAAAAACCTTATAGACAACTGGTATTTCGTCGGTGGAGGAACCGGGCCGGGAGTGTTTCCAGTAAACCAAAGGGGCATTACGGGGAACTCGTCTGGTTATGCCTTTGACAGATGGAGGCCGTCAACCGGGACAAATTTCTCTTGGTCGCTTGTAGCCGAAGGACTCAAATTTATAAATAATGCTTCGACTGCTTATGCGTGTCCGCAAGACCTCTCCGACGCAAGTATGTTGCTCGGCAAGCGTGTCTGTTATTCCATACTGACTACAACTGGTCTGTATAAAAATACAGGAGTTCTTCCATCCACGTTCAATAACTCCGGTGGGCAAATATCAGTTTCCGATGGCACAAATGTTATTGGTCAGCTTTATGTTTCTTCGTCTACGATTCAGGCAAGGCTTCGTTCTGCCGCTAATTCCGGCGCAATAACTTTTGTAGCCGTCAAGCTGGAGTTGGGCACAGAGCAAACCCTGGCCCATCAGGAAAACGGCGTGTGGGTGCTGAACGAAATCCCGGATTACGAAGAAGAACTCGTCAAGTGCCAGACTTCCACCGCAGACCCGTCCGATACCTATGCCAACAAGACCCTCGCTACGGAACAACAGCTTGCCTATGCCGAAACAGGCGCTACGGCAAGCAGAGCCTATACCAATGGCGAGTATTTCCTGAAAAACGGATTGTCTGCCAGAGTAAAAGTCGCTATCTCGGCTGGTGCAACCCTTACTGAGGGCACAAACTTTGATTATCTTCCTGGGGGAGCACTAAATGATTTGCCACCTACAATTTCTGGAATTGCCGCCAACGGCAGCGTCACGTTGAGCGTTCCATATTTCGCGGCAGGACTAATCGCAACGGCTCGAAGCACCACTGGTCATGCATCCCTTGCATTTGTTACGGCGGCGGCGGTCGTGCCTCTGGCAACAAGTGCATCTATAACCTATTCTTTATCTAACAATGTACTCACAATCAGCAACTCAACGGCAAATGCGGTTACTTTATATATCTATAATTTCAATAATGCTATTAAGATCGCGCTGCCGTAATATCAGGAGGAATTGAGGTTATGAAATACGCAATCGTAAAATGCACGGACGGGAATTTCGCCGTTCACGCTGAAGGGTACACGGACATTAAAGATGCGAAGATTGCTTACCATCAGCTCTGTGCCGCCCTGTGGAATGACCCAAGCACTACAAAAGCTATGGTAAAAATCGTGGACGAACAACTGGACTGTGCAGAGGAGTGTCGGGAGTATATCCTCCATGCTGTTCCCGAACCCGATCCCGAACCCGTAGAAGAATGATATCCGCATGGCATCTGCTTTGGATAGTCCCGGTATGCGTGTCGGCTGGGGTGCTGCTGGCGGGTCTACTGGCGGCAGGAAGAGAGGACTGACAATTAACGTCAGGAGTCCGAAAGCCATGGGATAACGGCGCATCGAAAGAGGAGGGATACCTTGCCTTACGACGAGAACAGTTTTTTGCAGGGAGTGGCGGTAGGTCGATCCCTCAAAGGAATCAGCGTCATAAACACCGGAGAAAGCGGTATCGTCAGCATCGCCGGAAGCACTATGCAGACGGGGCAAATGGTACACTACTATGCCGACATGCCGCCGGGAGACGGGGGAGCCGTCGCCACAGCCTATTTTTCCATAGACATTTCCGGAGAACGAATCGAAGCTGTCGTTGCCGTTCCGGCACAGCTTGGCCTTGGCGCAATACTGGCAGGGGCCGTGATGGAACCGGAACCGATTCGCAGATACTCTGCGACACAAACGCCGCAGACGATGGGTGCAAACTACTCGGCGGAAGCCATCATCACCATAGACGAATAAGGAGGATATACGACCGTGGCAGGAGTATGGACGAACAACTGGCGGGCATTCCGAAACATCATGCTCATGGGATGTCTTCACAACGGACTTAGTACGATAACCAATACGGACGGAGTTACCGTGGCCGACAAATACAACGACTCGCTTTCGGCGACTTCGCCAATCGGCATGTACACCCAAGACCAGGGAAGTGGCGGCTCTCAGTGCAGCATCCGCCTGGGAACCGGGAATACGGCACCGGCAGCAACGGATTACAACCTTGCCCAGCCTTCTTCCCTGTCCTACCTGACTTTGGCGACCTCCAACCCTGTATTCGACGACCAAAACGGTTCAATGTCCAGAGACGTAACCATCAGCGTACAGAATCAGACCGGCTCGGAAATTACCATAAGAGAGTGGGCGATTTTCGGTTCAGTAAGAACTTTCGGCTACTACGGAGGAACCTATGCCACGGCGATGCTTTACAGGGAAGTCCTCAGCACCCCCGTGGCGCTGGCCCCCTATCAGACGGCGACGGTTCAGGTGACGGTCAATCTCACGCTGACCGACCCGGTGGCCTGACGGCGGAGCAGAAGCTTCATCCCGTAGCAAGCTATATATAAAGGGCAAAAAATAAAAGGGACCGGGCGCGGTGAAGCGTCCGGTCCCTTTTTGCGTTGGCGGGAACTGTTCGGAAAAGCCGAACAGTTGGGCGGTCAGTCTTCAATCTTCCCTTCGGCGCGGAGCTGGGCAAAGTAATCCTGGGCGATTTTCTTTGCGCGGTCGTAGTTGCAGAAGTCGGCGTAGACGGTAACGGTCTCTGTAACCTCTACGAGACCGGTACGACGACGATGAAAGATGCGGGGAGTATGGTCCTCTGTTTGGGGATATATGTCGCGGGGTCTCTGGTGATAAGGTTCAGAAAGCTGCCACTTCCCGACAGCATCAGAGTATCGGGTGAAATTAAACCGGTATTCGTAGATCAGGTTAGGGCGTTCCTTCGGAAACTCCACCTGCATTTCGGGGACGGGTTCCACATAGTATTCAGTTCTCCACGGGTGATCGGGGCCCTTCAAATACTTTTGCCTGACAAGCTCGCAGTATTCGTAGGCGTCTTCCTCGTTGGTGAAGTACCCGTGGATTTCTACGTCGGAATAGCTTCCGGATTTTATGAGGTAGATCATGTAATCGCTCCTTTCAGACGGCGGCGCGGAGGGCGGCGAAAGCGTCGGCGGCATGGTCCGTCGGGGCGGTGGGGCGCAGACGGTCAAGGTAACGCATGGTGATCTTGCTGTCCGAGTGCCGGAGTACGGACTGAATGTCGTCGATAGCCATGCCGCTGTCCCAAAGGTAGGAGGCGTTGGCGTGGCGGAGGGCGTGGGTGCGGACGCCGGACTCTTTTCCCAGCACCGTCTTGGTAAAGCGCTCCACCATCGTGCTCAGCTCGGTGCGGGAGAACATCTGCCACGAGGCGGTGTCAGTACCTTTCCCGAAAAGAATCGCGTCAGAGGGCAACGCAGACGGTCTGAGCGGGTCGGTGAGCCAAGCAGCGACGGCTTCCTGCGCCGCCGGGGGGTAGGGGGCATAGCCCATCTTGCCGCCCTTGCCGCAGCGGACGACCAGCCGATTCTCGGAGGGGATCAGGTCGGAGACGCGCAGCTCCCGGAGTTCCGAATTTCTGAGGCCCGAAGTGAGAAGCACGGTGACGATGGCGTGGTTGCGGTTGAAGAGCTTCCTCGTGCAGCCTTTGGGACAGACGGGGGAGAGAAGCGCGGCCATTTCCTCGCGGGTGAGAAGGTGATTGTACGGGACCGGGGGCGGCACCTTCGTCTTCACGGCGGAGGGGGTGCAGGGATTCTCCGCGCAGTATTTCCGCTCGGTGGCCCACGCGAAGAACAGGCAGAGGGATTCCAGGTAGGCGCGGACGGTGGACTGCTTCAGCCCCCGGAGGTGGAGCAGGGATTTGTATTCGTCGATATGGGCGACGGTGATCTCGGCGTCGGCGTCCGGCAGGGCGACGGCCTCGGAGAACAGGCGGAGGTTGCGCTCGTGGTTCTCCACGGTGGCGGCGGTCTGCCCGGATGCGCGGCAGTAATTGATGAACGCGGCGGCGGCGCGGTTATAATCCATCGTTTTCTCCTTTCTCGTCTTGGATTTCGATGCTCAGTATATCGAAAAGATGCCAGCAGCAGGATATCTCCTGCTCAAGATCATTGGAGATCAGGTCGTCGGAATCGAAAGTCCCGTCGATAGGATCAAGGGCGAGCTTGACGGTGACGATCTTGCGGGGAAGTGCTTTGGGTTCGGAAGGAGAAAGTTTAACGGGACGGACTTTCATGGCGCTGCTCCTTTCATTTTTTCATTTTCGCTATGGATGATTGGAAGTATGGTTGGAATGTTTGAAATCAAGTATGGGGCCAGTCAAGGGGCTTCCAGCAGACGACGCCCATCTTGGACTCGTTGATGGTCTTGATATAGCGCCACTCCTGGATTCCCTTCGCGCCGACTTCGTAGACATAGAAGCCCTCGGTATCGAAGGTCACAGTAACCATGCAGTCGTCCAGCGTCGCGCCGACGTGGGGCGGGGCTTCCTGATCCGCCTGATCGCCGGGGTAAAAGTAGGTGCAGAGAGTATAGGCGCGGTCCATGGGGTCGGCGAAGAGATCCTCCGGCGCGGGGAAATCCCCAGCATAGGACAGGACGAGGACTTCTTCCCCGCTTTCGGGCTTGATATCTTCCGTTACGCTGATCCAGCCGTTGTTCATTTTTCGTTTCTCCTTATCAGTATGTAATTTCAGATTTTGTTATAGTGTGATGATATCAAATCCGCCGGGGGAATGGAAGCGGCCCCGGCGGATTTATTTTTTGTTGGGCGAAGTGCGGATTACTCCTTGTCTCTCCAGTCGAGGACGGGGATATAGGTGAGGTCGTAGTCGGAAATCTCCTTGTCGGTCAGGGGGTGATTGTAAAGCAGGATGTCATAGTATTTTTCCGTGTTGGAATCGACGCGCTCCACGAGACCGTCAATCGGCTGGCAGCCGGGGGAGAAGCCGCGAAGACGCATACCGTAGGCGTAGAGCTTCATAGTCACACCCCCTCAATGAGATGGATCACGCGAGAAACGGATTCCCGCACCAGCCAAGGGGAATTTTCCTCGCCGGTGATGTAGATTTTCGCGCCGATCCCCATATCCTGTTCCTGACCGCTGGGTTCAAGAACGCTGGAAATCGCGGACGTGTTCAGCCACAGTTCCTTCGGATCTTTGTCCATCGTGCTGAGTTTTATCATCATGGGTCATACCTCCTTCTGCGAGAAAAATTCCCGGCAGTCGAACCACTTGTCTTCCAGGATGTTGCCGAACTTCTCGATGGTATTTCCCCAGCCAACGTCTGCGACGCGGACATATTTTCCGGGCAGGTCCTCCCAGCGGGAGACGCCTACGGTGTCCATGACGCGGGCGATACTTTCCATGCCCTTGGCGCTGCCGTCGAAGTGGTCCGCGCCCAGGTAGCCGTGGCCAATGCAGTAGCCGCCGATGTTGACGCCCCAGCCGCCGCCGTTGAGAGACAGCCACCAGGTCAGGCAGCCGTGGTCTTCCATCGTGATCGACGCGCTTTCGATTTTTGCGTTTCTGATTTCTCCCATTATAAATCCTCCTCGTCTGACCAGGAGAGCGAGATACCATCTTCATTGTAAAGGGTGTCCAGCATTTCCTGGAGGGTGATTCTTTTGTCCCGGATATCTTTCAGGTATTCCAAACAGGAATCGTACAGCTTGCGCTTGTCCTCCGCCTCGAAGCCGAAACGGTCATGCAGGACGCGGAGCGTCACCGCCCATGTGGTTTTGTGAGTATCGAAGGTGGCGCGGCGGGCGGTCTGCTCCACGGCCTTGCGGAGCTGCAGCTCCAGGTCGATCAACTCCTTGAGGGTCAGCTTCGCTTTCAGGGCGTTGCGGAGGTTTTCGGTGAGACCGTCGGTGTAAACCGGGTCGTAGGTCAGGGTCTTCGGCTGGTGGGGCTTGCCGGAACCGTGCTTCGCTTTTTTGGATTTGGGCATCGGTCAGTCCCCCTCTACATAGCACCAGCTTTGGGGCGGGCGAGCAATCATGCTGTCGTCACTCTCCCAAAACCCGCAGCACGGCGGTTCACATCTTCCGTAGTCCTGAATCCCCGGAAAATACCATGAACATGTTGCGCAATCGTGACCTTTCGGGCAAGGCTTTGTGAACTCGCTCAGTTCCTTTGGCTCGTCGTAGATCTTCAGCTTTGAGATATGCCAGCCGAAGCCCTGCTTTCCGTACCCGATGTAATCGGCCATTTGATCGTATGTCATGCAGGCTTCCTTCAGCGAGTAGGCGTTCCAATACTGGATGCTGCCGATATCGAAAACAACAATCGGCACAATCTCGTCGCAGGTGAACTCTCCGCAAACCGTTCCGTTCAGCAGCCTGGCCCATGTCGCATCCTCCACCGGGTATCTCCTGCTTCCGGCCCCACAGGTCATTATCACGGGGCTGCCTTCCAGGTTTTGCAGAGCCACAAGCACGGGGTTCTGCGCCTTTGTGCAGTAGATATAGCACTTGAAGGGAGGGTCCAGCTTCGGGCGGCTCTTGCGGACTTCGATGGTTTTTTCTCCCCGCGCAATCAAGTCGATCCACCGGGGACGAATGGAAATCAGAACGGATTTGTTCATGTGGTTTCCTCGCTTTCAACAGGCTCTGCCGTGTACTGCCAGGTCCCGCCGCTCATGGCGGCTTCGCTGGCGATCAGAAACGCTTCCTCCGGGGAGTCGGCTTCGATGTCGTCATACTCTGTTTCAAGGCATACCCAGACGCGGTAGATCATGGGTTTTCCTCCTTTCTTCTTCCGAAAGCCGGATCAGTTCGTCCAGCTTGGAAATGATCGTGCCGAGCCGACGATTCAGGCGCGACGTGGGCGCGTAATCGTAGTAGTAGCTGTAGACCAGGAAAAGCATATCCCGCGCATCGTCCAGCCTTTGTATGTCGAATGATTCAAACGACTCCATGTCAGTCCCCCATGTCTTTCCAGCGGCAGCCGTCGCAGGCCCCCTTGTGGGCGAGCTTGTAGTTTCCGCAGCGGAGGCAAAGTTCGTTGCGGCAGTCCTTGAGGTCTCGGCGGAGAGCTTCGATGACTTCCAAGCCCCTGCGAGCAACAAAGGAAATGGAATCGGCCCGGCAGGTCTCGTCCAGCACACGAAGCATGGATTCGGCGAAGCTGATTTCTCCGTTTGTCATGTAATCTCCTCCCTTAGTTTTTTCAGGGCCGCCTCCGCTTCGGCTTTGGAAAAGAACAGGGTAGAGCCAATGTCGGATTTGCGATACCACGCCGCGAAGTCGATCACATCCACGGCGTAGCTTTCCTCAGCGGAGCCATGCAGAAGCGACTGCGAGATTTCGACGCAGCGGCCTTGATAAAGCCGCAAGAAGTTCGCGTTGAATCCCGTGTGCAATACCCAAACGGTATCGCCGAGCTTGCAGGGGAGTACCATCAGCCTCCCTTCCGATTCAGCATGAGCGATCTGTTTTGCACGGCTCAATTCCACGAAACCTTGTTCATCTGCAATTTCCGCAGCAACAATCCCGATCATGGATAGCCGTAGCTGGTCTATTGCCTCCGGAAGAAGCCCTGTGTCCTCGTAGGCGGCGAGACGGTCTGCAACATCGCCGGTCAGGTGCATGTTGTCAAAATCCGGAAGAGCCTCTATGTTCGTACCGTAGGCTTTGCCGAGCCGGATTGCGTTGCGCCCGTCCACCTTAATTGTCAGTCGTTCCATGTTTTTCCTCCTCCGAAAAGATATGCAGCGGAGTTTCGGGCTTGCGCCACTCCTTCGGCGGGGCATAGCCCATCAGATCCTTGAAGTATTCTTCCGCCATGTACTGCGGGTATATGGCACAGAGGGTGTTATAAAGCTTCTGCGGGTTTGTATACTTCGGCTGACGTTTGAGGGAAAAGTCACGCTTCGGCATCGGACGCCTCCGTGTTCAGCCAGTCCAGGAATTCCTTTTTCGTGGAAAGAAGGTCCGGCTTGAAATGCTTGGTGAAGTCGATTTTGATTCCGCGCTTTTCGTACAGGATTCTTTCGACCTGACGGAAGATAATATCCGTCAATGCGATCTCGCGGGCGGCGAACATCTCCGCCAGTTCTTCGGAAGATTTGTCTTTGATCTTATCGTAAAGGGTCATGTCATTTCCTCCTCTGCCGGAATTATTGTTGGGATGTCGTCGAACGGGACGCACTCGCGCCAAACCCTGTGGCCTGGAGGAGCATCATAATCAACGCAGAGCTTGGACAGGCAATCTCCGTGAGCCTCCAGCACGTCCAGGTCTACCAGCCTCCCGTGAGGAACGGGGACTTCAACGGCTTCGCATCTGCGCTTTCCAATCCCGTGACCGCAGAAGACAGAGCCATCAGAATAGATTGTCAAGTGCAGCGGGTAGAGGCGTTCCGTTGGAAGATGAATCAGTATGCTCATTGTTTACCTCCTTGCTTCTTCCACGATGTCTTCCAGCAGGGCCAGACGGGTCACGGGGTCGAGCCAGCCTACCTCGTTGCTGGTGCGCAGGTGGGCGTTTCCGTCCGCGTCCCGAAAGGTCTGCCGTTTCAGCACCTTCGTTGCGTCCAGCACCCGGAATCTTTCTTCCTGCTCCTTGAGAAGCTTGTCGATGATGTCGGCGGATTCATTCAGCAGGGAGCGGGTGAGCTGATTTCTCCGACGATCCACAGCATAAAATTCGCGCAGGTCTTTGGAAAACTGGGCGGCGCAGGAAGTAAGTTCGTCGAAAGTGATGTTGTCAAGCATTTTCCTTTTCCTCCCTCCGCTGTTCACGGTATTCTTTCAGCGCATCACGCGCCGATTTCAGAACGACGACGGGCATTTCCTCCGGGGCGACGATGCCACGCTTTTTGTACTGCCGCAGGGTTTCCAGCTTCGCGTTGATCTTGGCGAGCTGGGCGATATACCCGGCGTGGAGGGATTCCAGCACCGGGATATCCTCGTCGTTCAGCTCCGCAATCATGCGCCGTGCCGTTTCTTTTGCTTTCCGCGTGTCACGGGCAGCCGCACCCTCCTTGCCGCACTTCGGGCAGAAGGAGGGGACTTGTGAAAAGTTGAAGGAGAAGCCGCAGGAGTCGCAGATATATCTGTTCATGCGATGACCCCCCTTTCACGCGCCGGTGCCGCTGATGCGGTCCAGCAGAGACTCATACATGCGCTTGTAGATATCGCGCTCCGCCAGCAGGCGGGTCTTGTCCAGGTCCAACGTCGTCACCGGAGCCGGGGCATCCAGAGACAGGGAGTACAGCAGGGCGGCGTCGATCTCCGACAGTTCTTTCTTCGTGCAGGCGCATGGGGCGTTCCCGCTGTAGGTCATGCGCACCTTATCCACCGTGGAGATCTGCTCGCACAGGGCGGTGGACTGCTTTCCCGTGGCATGGAGGATCACATGGCTGGGGGAATCCTGCTTCGGGCGGGTGGTGAGATAGACAACCTCAACGCAGTTGCGGCAGCGGTTCAGCTCGTCGTTGGAGACGATGACGGCGGGACGACCGGACCAGATCTCGGAGCCGGTCTCGGAATAGTTAGGGGCGACATAGTAGATTTCTCCGCGTTTGTAGTCAGGCATAGTTATTTCTCCTTTCAATCTTCGTCGGACACTTCGATGTGGGTTCCGTCCTCGCCGTTGAAGATATACTTCACGGTCAAATCTTCGTACTCCTCCGGGAGTTCATCGGCGAGGTCATCTGTGCCCTGCGCATTGAGCAGGATAATTTCGTTGGCTTCTTCGTCGAACTTGGAGACACGGACATCCCCCTGAACGGTGGTCTGATTTACGAGTTCATAAAGGGTCATAACAATTCCTCCTTAAAACAATTCGAGCCTCGCCCGGTGGGGCAAGGCTCGTTTTTTCAAATCCGAAATGAATGATTCGTTTGCATTATACTATAAGGGATATGTACTCCGTAAGACGGAGGGGCGGATTGCCACGGCCAGTGAACGCACTGGCCTCGCAATGACGGGGGAAGGGGGGATCTTCTCCTACATTCTGGTGTCCGATCCGGCGAACTTGCCGTATTTGCTGACAAGACGATAGGCTTCTCTTTCGTCCGGCTCCATTTCCCGGACGGTGCGCCAGCCTGCGGGAGCAGAAAAAACCTGCCAGACATAAGCGAGGGTTGCCATACCTTCCTGATCCGGAGAGTTGATGACCCGGCCAAAGTCAAAGACATTCCGCTCGGTGAAACGGTAGGTTTTTCCACGGATGGTAATGGTATGCAGGTACTCGGTGGTTTTCCCCCCTTCGTCCCGGATGATCTTCTCGGTGGTAGTCCACTGGACACCCCGAAGATCTCTTTCTCTAGCTTGATCCTCCGCTTCTTTTTGTCTCTCAGCTTCCCATTCGGCGCGATCCTTTGCGTTCTGCTCAGCCAAGGCAAGACCGGCTTCCAGCCCGAGGTAATAGCCCTTTTCTTCCTCGGAGAGAATCCAGGCGCAATTTGTGGTGCCGGGAAAGCATCCGTCAGATTGCCGCTTCGGGAGAGATTCCCAGGGGACATGCGTAAGCGATTTGCTTTCTCCGACGGAGGAAAACATTTTCTCCCGATATTCTTCGGTATATTTCAGCTTCTCCGCTTCCGTAAGGCGGCGGCCTGTCAGGAGTTTGATGGAGACCCAATCAGGCTCCCAAACCAGACAGGTATAGGTTTCACTCATTGGCAGTTTCTCCTTTCACTGTTCAGCATACGATTTTTGCTGTCCGATAAAACGGACAGGTCAGGCACGGCGGAGAAGCTTCGGCTCGTCGGCTCTGTAGAAAGGGTAGACCCCGTATTCGCAGGGGGCGGCGCGTCCGGAAGCCACCCAAGCGGGATTGGTGGCGTCGGTGCCCAGGCAGCCGTCCTCTGTCAGATAGACCTTCTGTTCGCGCCCGTTCATCAGAACGGTATCGCCGTCGTGAAGTTCCTGCCCGTGGATATCGAAGTAGCGGGTGGCATCTTTTTCGTAGACGATTTTCATGGGGAAGCTCCTTTCAGCGTTGTTATCATAGCACGTTTGGGACGGCCGGGGAATAGGGAAGGGGAAATTTCGTTTGCGAAAGCTTCACGGCCTTATATCGCAGGGGACGCTCGTTGCCGCACTCGTTGACGGTGTAATCGAGGACAAACTTGACGATGCCGATTTCACGATAGTGAAGAAGAAACCGCTGGCCGATGAACCACGACGTTTTCTGCTCCGCGCCCCGCTTTCCCTTGTAACCCCTGGCTTCTATTGCCCAAAAGTCGATATCGTCATTGTCCATCGCGGCTTTCCCGTAATAAATCATTCCGCCTTTTGGAGCTATCCCATAGGCAAAGTATCGGTAATCCGTGCGGGTGACAGGGGACATGGCATTATCCATAGTTAGTCCTCCACGCAGGCGGCGATCATGGCGGGGACGGCGGTGGCGAGAGCGGCGGTGTCGGTCAGGGGGATCTCCAGCGCAAGGCGGCAAGGGTAGTAGCCGTCATCGTCGGGGGTTTCACCGTAGCGGTTTCCTTCCTGCGCCGATTTCTGCCATCCCTTCCAGACCTCCAGCATACCGCTGTCGAGGTTGACGATGTAGGCATACTCGCAGAACAGGGAGTCCGAGATGAAGCTGCTGCTGTCGATCATGTAGAAGTCCTTGTCGCTGCGCACCGCCTTGTCCAGCTCCGCCATGTTGCCCTGGAGTTCCCGGAGAAGGTTGTACCAGCGCGCCTGGGATTTCTCCCCGACGTAGGGGTTATACCACCCGGCGGCGATGCAGTAGTCCTGCTGCTCCTTGGTGGGCGTCGATTCCTCGTCCACCATAATGATGCGGTCGAAGAAAGCCGACATCTGCTCCGGCGTGACGGCGGCGCAGAATTTGGTGATCTTTTCGCCCAGCCATTCCGGGTAGCTGTCAGAGTGATTGTAGGTGGTCTTGTCGATGCCTCCCTTGCGGAAGCCGTAAAGTCCTCTTGTACTCATGTGTGAATTCTCCTTTCTGGTTTGTCAGCAGGGGATGGCGTTTTCACGGAACTCCCGAAGAAGCCCGTAGCGCCTGCCCATCCGGTTGAAGTAGTCTTGGATATCCGACAGTTCACCGTATGACAGCCACAGGTCGGCGTCACCGTCGTCGGCGTCCTGGAAGTCGATGGCGAGGTTGCGGAGGGATTCCTTGCGCTCCGCGTAGGTCTTGCCGTGAATCTCGAAGGGGAGCAGCATCAGAGCTTCAACATCCGGGCTGAAGGTGTCCGAATAGTATTCGTCCCAGGAACGGTAAAAGTTTTCCTCGCGCTGCTCGCCGCGTTTGATTTTCGCAAAAAGCATCATGTTCGTTTTCTCCTTTCCGAAAAGAAAATCGCCCGCCCGGGAAACCGGACAGGCGAAAGCGTTTCGATCTGTACCCCATGCAGAGGGGGCAATTTATAACCGCCGAAATGAATTTTGTTTACGGGTGGCCGACCAGAGAAAGCCCTTCGGGGAGCTTGTCTTTGGACAGGTCTCCGCCCCAGGCGAAGTCGTTTCCGTAGGGGGAGCGCACCATGTAGAAGCTGCGGCAGGATTCCGAGCGGGGGATGCCGCGCTCCAGATAGTTTATCACCATGCCGAAGCGGTCAAGGAAGGGGGTGTAGCCTCCAACCTCCACATAGTTCCACTCCGCCGGGGAGACCTCGTGCCAGTATTTCCCGAAGTAGCGATCCACGAACTCCTGCGCGGTCAGCGCCAGTGGGACATGAATCAGCAGGACGGGAAATCTTCTCCCGCCGGGAACGTCCTGCGCTCCGGTCAGCTTTTCATATTCTTCCTTGCTGCCGATCCACACATAGCGGGGGGAATCCCCCAGCTCGATCATTCGCGGGGGAAGGTGCGCCTGGTCGATGTGCGTGGACAGCATCCGCCCCGGCCGGAGACAGAACAGATCTTCGTCGTCGATGAAATCATCCCCGCGCAGGAAGAACTCCCAGCGGGTCACGGTCTTTTTTTCTTTCTGAAGCTTGTTGATAAGGTCGAGTAATGTCATATCATCATCCTTTCGGCATTTCGTTTTTTGTCCCGCGAACATCATAGCACATTTGCGGGGGAGAGTGGTAGGGGGCGGAAGTTTATTTTCCGTGATTCCTCAAAGCCTCCCAAATGGCATGATTCACAGCGTTTGGGAAGTCAACGCCGCTGCTGTTCTTCATCTTGCGGACATGCTGGGCGATCTCAGGAATCAGCGGGATGATTTCTTCCCGACGGGCGCGGTACTGCGAAATGCAGTCGTAGTCGGAGAGTTCGTTCAGGTAGTCGGACACGTCCAGCCGGTCGAACTGTTCCTGCTGCGCGAAGTAGGCACGGGTGATTTCCTCCGGGGTCAGCTCCACGAGGACATGCCGCCCGTCAATCGTGCGCTCCACGGAGAACTTCGGAGGAGCGGGCGGGGCAGGCGGAGCGGGCTGCGGTTCCACGCCGTACAGGAGGTAGGCGATCCCCTTGGAATGGTGTTTATCAAACCATTTCCAGATTTCTTCCCGCTCGGTATGAGCCGGGAAGATCAGGAACGGTTTTTCCATCCGCTCCGTTTCGGGATTCATGGGAACGTCATCCAAGGCGGACCACAGTTCTTCGACCTCCGAATCGGTCAGGTGGTCTTCGTCCATGAAAGCGTCGTACTGATAGTCCAGACACGCTTTCTCGTAAGCGGGGGACACTTCCGCGTCGCCCTCAAAATCGCCGTTGAGTTCGGGGTCGAAAGAGCCGTTGCCCCAAATCTCCAGCGCCCACTCGTGGGCGCTCTTTTCGTCGTCTGCAAAGACCAGACAGGTGTTGCGATAGGTGACGGTGTACTCTGCGAGATAAGGCTTTTTCATTTGCTTTCCTCCTTTTCGTATTCGGCGGTGATCCCACGGCACCAATCCAGAAGTTCGCCGTCGCGCATGGAGGCGACGCCGTAGAGATAGCCGGGAAGAATCTTGTATTCCGGGCAGTCCTCGTCCTCGCCGGACACGACTTCCAACATGGTCCCGATGTCGTAGCGGGCGCTCAGTCCCGGAGTGCCAAGCTCAGTGATGATGTACTTCCTGCCGGTGGGGGAATAGTAGAACGCCTCCCCCGATTTCCGTTCGATGCGTTCCACTGGGTATTCCTCGTTGAAGTATTCCAGGACAGCGTTCAGGGCGGATTCCATAATCTCATAGGTCTCCGGGGAGATATAGACCTCCGCCCAGCGGATTCCGGTCTCCGGTTTTCCGTAGCCGAAATAGAAGCTGCTTTCATAGAACGCTCCGTCGTCGGAGGTCATGCCGTCCAGACCGGAGGCCATGGATTTCAGTACCGCCTTTACGGGGGCGGTGAGTTTTTTGTTCTGCTCATAGTCGGTCATTCCCATTCCACCTTTCCAAATTCATAGAAGTGCGCTTCGTTGTTCTCGAAGGCTGCGCGGTAGCATGCAACGTCTTCGTCTTCTTCGTCCGGGTCTCCGCAGAGCGCCGATCTTCCGATTGCCTGCGCAAAGGCTTCCTCATAGATTCCGTTGATTTTTGCGTAGGCCCGGATGTATTCCTCCCGCATGGCGTCCTCCGCTTCCTCTTTGGTGCGCCCCATCACGCGCAGGGTGTAGCCGAAGCGGTCAAGCTCCATCATCCATACGCCGGGTTTCTCCATAGCGTTCTCCTTTCTTTTCCGTTTGCCCTGTACCCCATGCACCACGGGGAAAATATAACCGGGGCGGAGAATTTTCCGCCCCGGTCAATCTTCCGGCTGTACGTTGCAGGGGATGTTCGTCAGAACGTAGTCCCAGGAAGTGCCCCAGTGGGTCACGCCCCACACATAGAGGTCGAGGTATTCGTTGTACCACACGGTTTCCCCGGCTTCCTCCAGGATGCTCGCGCCGTTGCCGTCCACGATGAAGTATTGGTAGAAGTCGTAATACCGCTCGTCCTCCAGACATTCGATATCTTCTTCGATTTCCGTCTGTTCTTCCACCAGAGCGGCGTATTCCTCGGTGTCCTCCTTGTCCTCGTCGGAAAGTTCGGAGAGCCGATCCACGATCTCGTCCAGCCGTTCCTTCAGTTCTTCGATGCGATCCTGGGCTTCGTCGGAACTGTATTCGCTGCCGTCGTTGTCTTCGTAGTAGGCTTCGCCGCCGCAGTAGATATCCCAAAAGCCGAGGTCGCAGGTCTTCTGCATGATGTCGTTGGAAAGAACGGCGTCGAAAGCCTTTGCCAGCGTCCGGTAGTCCACATAGCCGTTCTCCTGCCCGTAGGCGCTGATCTCGTTTCCGTAGAAGTATTTGCCGTACACGCCTCTGATCTTTTTCAAAGCGATTGCTCCTTTCGTTTTTTGCTGTGCGCCATGTACCCCATGCAAGAGACGCGGATTATAACCGGGTCGCAGAAAATTCGATCCCTTAATGAAGCGCAGACAGCCATTCCCCGATAGAAGGGGAATCTCCGACGGGGATGAAATCGTCTTCACATTCGCAGGGTGGCTGCGCGTCAGAGTATTCGTACCCGAAGGTTTTGCGCTCGGTGTCGAAAACATAGGTGGCGGGGAAATGCTTCCCACAGCAGGCGCATTCCTGCATAAAGGTTTCTTTGATGATGGACATTTCATTTTCTCCTTTCCGAAATCAGTCGCGGGTGAATCCGCTGTATCGTGCCGTAATAATCGCGTCATCTGTGATGCGCGGCGTTGCATTGGTAAACATGATTGCGGAGACCAAATCACCGGGTTCATAGTCCTCCGCGCCGGTCATTTCATACAGATGTCCGGTGGCGGTGGCGAGCGTAACGGTGTCTCCGTCGATGGAATCAACAACCATTGTCGCGGGATAGAACAGGGAAGATGAAGCCAGCGCCGCGCACAGCGCTGCTACCACCACGATTTTCTTCATTCGTTTTCTCCTTTCCGAAATTCACAGGGGACAGGCGGTGAGGTTCCAGGCGTTTCCCAGCTCGTAGTACAGGCCGTACTTGCGGAAGATGGCGGTGAGTTCTTCTTCTGTCTTCCACTGATAGCCGCCGTAGTCCCCATAGTTCAGGGCTTCGTACAGAGGCCCCTCAAAGGTCATGGTGAGAATGTCCCCCGCGTACTCGGTGTAGGTGTGGGGGTCTTCGTCTTCCAGCACGACCAGATGATCGGGGTCGTTGTAGTAGTAGTGTCCCTCCCGGTCGTCGGTGGCGAAAGCTTTGCCGTTGAAGTAGATACGGATGTCGCTCCACATTTCCCGGTCCAGAAGGTACTGCCGGATTTCCTTTGCGAGATTTTCGATCTGCGCCTTGGTCGGCTTCTTTGCCATAGGTTATTCCTCCCTCAGTTCATCTTGGAACGCATCGGTTTCAACACCGTCTTCAAAACGGACGCGCCACATGGGGCCGACATCGGCAATGTCGCACTCCTGCGCCGTGAGCGGACGAACAGCGACGCATTTCTGCCCGCTGCGCTCGTTCCATGTGCTGTCTCCGCCGTGGGTATCGAAGATATAGAATTCTCCCTCCGTGATTTCATCCCGCACCTCGTCGATGGCAGAGGACGGGCATTGCCAGTCGCAGTACCAGAACAGGCGCTCGGCGAGCGCGAGATCTCCTCCCGCTTCGTCGATGAAGTCCTGCGCTGTGAAGCAGCAATGAAGCTGATCCGAGACATATTCCTCTGTCAGCGGCCTCCGGTATAAATCGTTCAGGCCGAAGTCGGGAATGTAGATCACGGTATCGGGTTCTTCCGCGCAGAAGCGGCTGGCCTTGTATATCTCACATTCCTGCCCCTGCCGGAGCGTGAATATCCGGTCAAGGGAATCCCCGTCCAGCAGGCGGTTTCTGACTTCCGAAATGGTCATGTTCAGCCCTCCCATACGATATCATTTTCATCTTCCACGATGACGGGTTCGTAGCCCACGACCTCAAGATTCTCACCAAGGTTCGCGCCCATGAAGTCCAGTTCGGCTTCCTTGATTGCCTCGTCCACGCTCTCCGCGTCCACGGCAGTCTGCCAGCGCCCGTCCACGCTTATCGTGACCCACCAGGTTTTCATGTTCAGCCCTCCTCGGAAAAATCTTCGTTGCCGATCTCCGTTGCCATGCAGGACAGGCGGAAAGCGGCGGATTCCAGCTCGTCGATGGTACGGGTAGCGTAGGGATACTTTTCCTTCGTGGCATCAGCTTCGGCGTTGAGGATATCGTGGGCGAAATCCAGCGCGTCCACGGCATCGTCTTCCGTCAGTATCAGGGTAGAATAGCGGCGGACGATTTTATCGTAGGCTTCCTTTGAAAGCACCATGTTGTTCACTCCTTTCAGCTTTCGGATGTGTCGATGTTCAGAATCAGCCCTTCACGGGGGTCAAGGTCGAAGCTGAGAACTTCCCAGTCCGAGAACGCGCTTTGCTCCGCGTCCCACATGCTCCCCTTGAATACTTCGTTTTCAACGTCCGGGTTCAGGTCGAAGATACGGACTTCCACCGTATCGTCGGTGCAGAGGTTGCAGAAGTCGAATACGTCCATGGCGTCCTCCTTTTCAATTTCCGAAATCCGAAATGTATTTTTCCATGTACTTCATGCAGGGGTCGGTGACGGTGACAAGCGCTCGCTGCGCCCGGTGACGGGTCTCGGCGGGGCAGCACAGGATTTCTGCGTCCGCATAGTTGCGCTTCGCCCAGCGGCACAGCCGTTCACATTCTGCACGAAGCGTGTCTGCCGTGGTGTAGGGCGTGGCCTTTTCGATCCAGATGGTGTAGCCGGGGGAGGCTTTTTCGTGGACCGGGCCAAGGGCAAAGCGGGAGCGGGACATGAGTTCCTGGACATACTTGGGGATTTGCATGTTTAATCCCTCCATTCATGCTTTCACAATCTTTTTATACAGAACTTGAAGCTCGTCCAGATAATCACGGGTCGCTCCCAACCACGCCTCGTCAAATATGATGAATATTTCACGAGCTTTCCCGGCTTCGATGATATAACGAGTGAGAGCTTCCCGGATTATTGATTGCTCCCTCTCAGAAAGGGTCACGGTGATTTTGCGCATTGCATCAGCTCCTTTCAGCCTTTACCCCATGCGTCAAGCCCGGAATATAACCGGGCAGTTTATTTTTCTTCGCCGAATGTGTAGATGTAGGGAAACTCCCGCACCAGGTCTTTTTCCTGCCTCGCCGCGACTGCCGTTATCAGGGCCAGGTCTGCGAGCTTGTCCTGAATCTGGAACAGCGTGTCCTGGGACATAAGGTCGTCGCAATCCCACGCCAGCCGCAGCACTTCCTTCATGCCGTCATAGATATCGTGGATGCGGCTTCTCAGTTCCACTTCCATTGTGCATTCCTCCTTCGCCTTATACCCCATGCGGGAGCGGTCATTTATAACCGCCCCCGCAGATTCTTTTCACGCCGTTTTCCTGCCCGCGATAAGGCGCTCATAGTTCGCGCTGAAGGTCTCCGCGTCCTCGCGGATATCCTTGTTGTCATTGATCCAGTTCAGGTGCTTCCCCGTGGTAGTCCCCCAATAGTTCTTGGTGATGTGGAACTCTCTGCCGATCTGGAAAGCGACCAGCGTTTCATAGCTGTACCAGAATCGGTCGCCGTAGGCATCGCGGAAGCACAGGGTATGCACCCCGTAATTGCTGTTCTCGTAGAAGCCGTAGTTATAGAAATCCGGACGCTCCATGTTGTCTCCTTTCTCAGTGCGCCTCGCCGTAGTAGATATCGGGGCGCGAAGTCACGTTGTATATCCAGCTTCCGCAGCGGACAAGCAAGGCATCCTTGCCGTAGTAGTGATGCTTCATGCCCCATACGTTACCCGTTGCGGAGAAGTTAGGGAAATCGGACAGGCGCAGGCGTTTTTTGTCCCGCGCATAGACATACTTTACCCTTGGCATTGCGCATTCTCCTTTCTCGTATCATTTCATTCCGTTCCTCAGACAGAAAACCTGCCAGCTTGCCGCCTCAATTCGCGCCGTCTTATGCCTCGCCAGCCAAGCCTTGACTTCCTCCAGCGAGCGGAAATATCGTCCCTTTTTGGACTTCTGCTTTGGCGTGTAATACCACACCTCGTAGGGCCACTCGTCGCTGTTATAGCACTCCCAAAGGTTTTGCCTCATGCCGATCTCCTTTCTTATGCCGTGCGGTACTCATACTTCGTGTAGGTATGGGAACCGTCGATCATTTGCAGTTCCGTTTCCGCTTCCGGAATCTCTGCCCACTCGCAGACAAGGCGCTTGTAGTCTTCGTCTCTCCATGCCTGACAGTCTGCGACGATGTAGCCGCCGACGGAATCCCCTTCCTCGCCGTCCTCGTCAAGATAGTTTACGGTGAACTCCTTGGCACAGCCCAGCCACACTTCACCGTATTGCTGTCCGCAGTCATGGTAGACTTCGGTGCAGCAGACAACATCCACATAATCTCCCTGGCAGTAGCCGCACACTCCGGTGGATTCCCACTTTTTACCGGTGACGATGGTGAGATATTCCGCCATATCTTCCGGTTCTGCGACATCGGCCTCCTTGGCCCACTCTTTCAGGGCGTGGCACTTCCGGGAATTGTAGGGGATTCCGAAAGCGGTCATTACGTCCTTGTAGCTGAAATACCCCTGCCAGTGATCCCGTTCCGCTACATCAGAGAAGCCGTCAATGATGCTTTCGGCTTGCCGCTGAAGATCTCCGTATCTTTCATCGTTGAATCCGCGATAATTTCGCGGCGCAACGATGAACATGTTGTAGCAGAAATCCCCTCCCCGTTCCGTCAGGCCGTCGTCGTCAAAGTAGTAGCTCAGGTCCGCCCACTCCGCCGGTACTTCCCGCACGATGTAATTGATTTTATTTTCCATTTGGATTCTCCTTTCAAACTTTCGGCGCTTGCCTTTCTGCCCTATACCCCATGCGGGAACGGCAGATTATAACCGGGCTTCCAAAAAATTTTTCATTTCCGAAATGCGATTTGCCGTGGCCGAAGATACCCCGCCCGCCCTTTGGCACGTCAGCGCCAGGTCACAGAATTTCCGGGCGCGGAAATCGTCTCCGCGCCTCAGCTTTACCGCCGCATTGTAAAGGGCGCGGCGGGCGAAGAACTCGTTGCTTCCGTCCAGCTTTGCATAAAAATCCATCAGTTTTCCTCCACGAAAAGGATTTCATATTCCGGCCTGTACCACGGATTTCCCGGCATGAAACAGCCGATACTCTCGATCTCCCGCACCGTCAGGGGCGCACCGCTGTCCCGGAAACAAATACGGCGGCTGACAAGCTTTTCCCCGCGCAGATGTTCCACGACTTTCAGTTCCAGAAAATCCCAAAGCGGACGCAGATTGCAGTTTCTGAGATACGCGCACAGTTCCGCCGTGGCCCTGCTCCATTGCGCTTCGTCCAGCGCGACGCCATAGAACAGCCGATCACACATTTTCCGCCATTCGATGCTGTTCGCTTTCATTCTTCATCCTCGCTTTCCTCGCACCGTCTTTTCGGCGTTTCGTGATAGCCGCAGACTCCCACACAAATCCAGCCCTCCGGGTGACTGCCCTGTTTGCGGCTGATATACTCGCGCCGGGTGGAATGATCTCCCACGTTTTCCGGTCCTGGCCTTGCGATAATCATGTGATAGTATTTCATTCCGTTTTCTCCTCTCCGAAAATTTCCTTGAACTGTTTGGCCGTCAGGCACTTCCTCAGCTTTGATACCTCTACCACGGCAAAGGATTCTTTGCCGCCGCTTATGATTTCCGGGATTGCATATCCGTTGCGCTTGCACGGCAATTCCGGGATTGCGCCGCGATGGTGTAGCACGTTGAAGTAGTTTTGGCATTGCTTCCACTCGTCGGATTTCTTGATCTTGTCCACGGCATTCTCGGCGCGGATCAGTTCGTCGCGGACGGAAAGCAGATAGTCAACATGCCTCCGGGCGTTTGTAATATTTCTTCCTTTCATTTTTCATCCTCCGAAATTAAAGGCTTTATGAAGCGCCGGGGACTTTCTCCCCGGCGCTTGAAAAACCTTCAACCTCCTTTTAACTCAACCAGTTCCGCGCATTGACATACGCGCAGATTTCCGGATTGTATTCGTTTGCGATTATGTATTTGCACAGTTCCCGCCGGACATCCTCCTCCTCTCCGTAGTCCATCGCCGCCGTTATGCCGTGCCCGATCTCTCCGTATTGCATCACCTCTCTGTAGAATTTGCGGGCATCGTATGCGAGCGGGACAAGTTCTCCGTTTGGCCTTTTGTAATGGGTAAAGCCTTTTTCGATCTCCGCTTCATCGTCCTTTCTGTCCAGAATCAGGTCGATTATCATTGCGTCACTCCCTTTCGCTTTATACCCCATGCGGGGCGGCTGGAATATAACCGCCCCGCATAATTATTTCTCAGTCTTCGCCGCCGCAGTAGTCGTAGAATTTGCAGGTCTCGTCGTTGATAAGGTCCGAGACTTTCAGGCCGCGCTCCTCCGCCTCCATCTGCAAGTCGTAGGCGCACACGCCGCCGCAGTTGTTGTCGCACTTTTTGCACAGCTTGTGGGTGCAGGGTGTTCCGTTCACATACTCCGCCATTCCCGATTTTCTCCTTTCGATCTGTTTACGCTTCAATCGACATACGCGCCGTCATAGTGGTAAACAATCTTCCCGGTTTTGTCTTCGACATAGACGGCGCCGCTCAGATAGTATTTTTCGACCTTATATCCAAGCAAACGCAGAATTGCGATTCCGATTTTCTCCGGGTCATAACCGGAATTGCCGCACAGTCTTTTCAGGTTGTTTCTTGTGAGTTTCATTGCTTCCCCTTTCACGCCTGCTCGCAGAATTCCTCCAGCAGCCGATTGATTTCCTCCTTTACTTCCTCAAAAGTTTTCCCGTCAGAATGCCAAATCTCCGAAGCTCGCTTTTCATACTCCTCGATGTTGTTGGCGCGACGACCGGGCATTCCGCGATAGCCCGTGCAGATTGTCAGATTGCCGATCTCGTACACGTCGAAATTCCAGCCGTATACGCCGCAGGTGTAGGCTACCGGGTCACGATAGCGAAGCAGATATTGAAGCTCGGCATAAGGCGCATATACCAGCCGATTACTCAAAGCGACAACCGCTTTCCGCGTAGTCTTGAATTTCATTTGCTTATCTCCTCTCGATTTTCATTCTCAGAATTGCCAGAGCGCCGCAAATCATCATTGCCGCGCCGATGAATGTGCCCGCCCATGCGCCGCCGTGATACTCTGTCAGCGTCAGCAGGAAGCCCAGAAACGCAATCCCGGCGGCCAGGTTACGGATTTTCGTTTTGCGCATTGTCAGTCCTCCCACTGTTCATCCTGCCGCGCAAGGATCATGCCCTCATAGTCTATCCCGCGCACGATCCGCAGCGGCTTGATCTCGTGATAGCGGCCGCACTTTTGGCAGCGATACCCCTGTTCCATCGTCCGGGTGTTGAAAAAGCCCAGAATGTAACCACCGCACTCGCATTTCGTTTTCATGTGTACCTCCGTTTTGTTTTTCCCTCGCCGCCTTATACCCCATGCGGCAAGTCCGATTTATAACCGCGTTTCAAAATTTTCTTAAAGGCTTTATGAAGCGCCGGGGCGATTGCCCCGGCGCTCGAAAAACCTTCAATTCAGTTTCAAAGCTTTGCGAGAGACTTAATCACCTCCTTGATCTCCGCGATTTTGTCCTTGTGATCCTGGATTTCTTCCAGCCGCCATTCGGGAATCGGCTCGCCGTCGTCACGGGGCGCTGATTTCCATTCGATCTCTTCCTCGTGGGATTTGATGCGGTTCAGCAGGAAGCTTTCCACGTCCTCCAGAACTTCATAGCGCATTCTTTTCTTTTTCAGTTCACTCATGTTTTTTTACCTCCGAATTATTGATTTTGTTTCGCCTTGTACCCCATGCGGGGCGGCTGGAATATAACCGCCCCGCAAAAGTTTTTTATGCGAGAAGTTCATGCCCGATGATCTTGTTGATATATGCGCCGTCGAACACATGGTAGCGCCCGCGCAGACAAAACCGCGCCCCCTTTTTCCAGTACAGCCGATGCCCGTAGAAACGATTTTGCGCGGGCGAGAAAAACACTTGGTAAACCGCCGTGGAAGTCAGGATGTACTTTCCGGAAGCATAGATTTCTTCCGCCTCTTTGCGCGTCAGTTCCACCGGGCCGATTTTGAATATCTCTTTATCGTTCATTTTTCTGCCTCCGATCTGTTTTTGTTTTCTGCCCTATACCCCATGCAACGGGGCAGAAATATAACCGCGATTTCAGTTTTTTCGGGGGCGCGGGCGGCATTACGCCGCCCGCCGTGCGTACTCTTCCAGCGTCAGGATCTCGCCCGTGAATACGTTGTAGGCTTCCCCGGCCTCATAGCAACGCTTTGCCGTGTAGTAGCTCGCGCCGTTACCGTATTCGTGCATGAACGCGCCGATATGCTTGCGCGTCGTGGCGGAATAGGTGCCCGTGCAGGTCAGCCAGCCATCCGGGGAAATTGTGCAGACAAGCGTTGAGTAGCTTATCAGGCTAACCCCCCGCCCGTCGGAAATCACGCCCGCCTGGGCGTAGGGCATACGGGAAAGCCGCTTGTTTACCCATACTTCAGTGTCCTTGCAGTAGTAGCCGATCTGTTCGTGCGCGATGTACTTTTCCATTGTGTAAACCTCCGTTTCGTTTTTCTTTGCCACTTAATACCCCATGCGGGAACGGCTATTTATAACCGCCCCCGCAAAAAAGTCTTTACTCCTCCGAAAGCTTGAAAGCCGCCTCTGCAAGTTTCATGTTTCGGAACACTTTTGCAACCTCGCTTTCGTCGGCATCTATCGGCATTGCCTCCAGCTTTGCCCGGTTTTCTGCATAGGAATCTTGCGCGAGTTTGTGCAGCGATTTTAAAACCGCCGCGAGTTTTTCCTCCAGCGCGTGAAGCGCCCCGCCGATCCTCTCAAGTTCCGCGTTTTTTTCTTTCAGTTCCTTTTGCGCGGCATCGCGCCCCTCGCGGGCAAGTTTCAGGTCTTCCACCGGGCAAGCGCCGAAATCGTTTTTGATGTTATCCAAGCACACTTCCACGATCCCGGAAAACGTCATGCCGATGTAGGAATCAGCGCCCGCAGATTGAATCAGCTTTTCGATTTTTGCCAAAATTTCAAGCTCTTGTAACTTTGTCATTGTGATACCCTCCGTCATTTTGTTTTTGTTCTTTGCCCTATACCCCATGCATAAAGCCCGGAATATAACCGGGCTTGAAAATTATTTTTCATTCCCATTTTCCAAGGTAGGGAACAACCGCCGATCCCCCCCGCAACAATTCCCGGATTTCTGCCGCCGTCTTCCATGTGACAAAGGGAAAATTGATGTCTTCCCCATACCAGCTTGCGGAAAATACCGCAACGCGAGAAACCGCCCGCCGCCGTTCTGCTTTCGGCGTGTCCGCCGTCAAAATCTCCTCAAGAAATCCATTATTCCACCACATGCAAAGCTCAAGATAGCGGTTGAAGCTTTCGCCCGGATTTTCCCGCATGAACTCCGCGTATTCTTCCCCGTTTTCAAGTTCCTCCAATGTGACGATAGATTCACGATCATGTAAAAACTTGCGCATCGTTTTTTGTCCTCCGAATTGTTTTTTGTTGCGCGAATTGTTTTTTGTCCGCCGCCCTATACCCCATGCAGGAAGCCCAAAATATAACCGCCGCCGAAAAAATTTTTCCGGGCAAAAATGCGTTTTCAGTATTCGTTATTCGTTACAAAATGAATATACACATACAAATACGCCGCCCGGAAAAGGGATATTCCCCCATGCGGGAAGCCCAAAATATAACCGCGAAAAAAGAAAATTTTTCGCCTGGATTCTGGCGGGATCAGCCGCCGCAGCGCCCACGGCGGGCGGCGCGGGGCGGCGGGAAAAATGAACGGCAAGGAGTGGAAGCAATTTCAAAAGCGAAAGCACGGAACTATAACCGGGGCACGGAAAAATTTTCCGGGGAAAAATGGACAAAAAAATAAACAGGGGCGGCAAAAGCCGCCCCCGCTCATTATACCCGGTCAGGCTTCCGGGGTTTGGTGACTACCCACACCCCGTCGGCCTTTTTGAAGCTACCACCGATATACGCCGCCCGTTCCTCCGCACATTGCCTCGTGTTGTAGTATTCCGGCCCGTGGTATTCGTAGTAATGATTTTTCTCCCAAAATTCCCTTGTGAACATTGCCCTACCTCCATTCGTTTCTTGTAAAATCAACACCCCGCACGGCGGGGCGTGCCGTTTCTCTGCTTGCCCTATACCCCATGCGGCAAGGCGTGATTATAACCGCTGGAAAGGAAAATTTTGTCCTGGGTTCCTGGCCTCCTGGGTTCCGGCAGCGACAACCTG
>JAGBTC010000316.1 GCA_017631545.1 Oscillospiraceae bacterium | reverse complement strand
CGGAGTGCTGGTTCCGGAGCAGGAGGGCGGGGACGACCGCACCGCGGTGGTGCTGCGGCTGACCGCCCGGGCGCAGGAGTAAGCATGGAAAAAACGCAAAACCTCTTGACAAGGACGGAAAATTCGTGATATGTTAGCAGTGGTCATATAACTGACGGAAGTGGACGAACCACATGGAGTATGACCGGCGTAACGCCACCAATGCCGACCGTCTGGGCGCACCGAAAGTCGGTGCGCCCTTTTATTTTTACAACAGATGACAGGAGGAATTGTTCCATGATGACCGACATCGAAATTGCCCAGAGCACGAAGATGCAGCCCATCACCGCAGTTGCGGATACCCTGGGTGTAAACGAGGAGCAGCTGGAGCTGTACGGCCGCTATAAGGCCAAGCTGGACATCACCGCCATGCGTGATATGTCCCGCAAGGGCAAGCTGATCCTTGTCACCGCCATCAATCCCACCCCTGCCGGTGAGGGCAAGACCACCACCAGCGTGGGTCTGGCGGATGCCCTGTCCAAGCTGGGCAAAAAGACCTGCCTTGCTCTGCGCGAGCCCTCCCTCGGCCCGGTGTTCGGTGTCAAGGGCGGCGCGGCCGGCGGCGGCTGGGCGCAGGTGGTGCCCATGGAGGATATCAACCTGCACTTTACGGGCGATTTCCATGCCATCGGCGCGGCCAACAACCTGCTGGCTGCTATGCTGGATAACCACATTCAGCAGGGCAATGAACTGGGTATCGACGTTAAGCGCATCACATGGAAGCGCTGCGTGGACATGAATGACCGTCAGCTGCGTAACATCATCAACGGTCTGGGCGGCCGTATGCAGGGCGTGCCCCGTGAGGACGGCTTTGACATCACCGTGGCCAGCGAGATCATGGCGGTGCTGTGCCTTGCCTCTGACCTGACGGATCTGAAGGAGCGGCTGGGCCGCATGGTGGTGGGCTACACCTACGAGGACAAGCCCGTTCTGGCCAGCGACCTGAAGGCGCAGGGCGCCATGGCCGCCCTGCTTAAGGACGCCATCAAGCCCAACCTGGTCCAGACGCTGGAGCACACCCCTGCGCTGGTCCACGGCGGTCCCTTTGCCAACATTGCCCACGGCTGCAACTCCGTCTCCGCCACCGATACCGCTCTGAAGCTGGCCGACTATGTGGTCACCGAGGCAGGCTTCGGTGCCGATCTGGGCGCGGAGAAGTTCCTTGATATCAAGTGCCGCGCTGCCGGCCTGACCCCGGACGCGGTGGTCATCGTGGCCACGGTGCGCGCGCTGAAATATAACGGCGGCGTTGCCAAGGCCGACCTGGGCAAGGAAGATCTGGCGGCGCTGGAGCGCGGTCTGCCCAACCTTCTCAAGCACGTGGAAAACATCACCCGGGTGTTCGGTTTGCCCGCTGTAGTGGCCATCAACCGCTTCGTGCAGGACACCGATGCCGAGCTGGCTCTCATCCGTGAGAAGTGCGCCGCCTATGGGGTCAATGTGGCCCTGTCCGAGGTGTGGGGCAAGGGCGGCGAAGGCGGTCTGGAACTGGGCCGCGAGGTGCTGCGTATCATTGACGAGGAGAAGGGCAGCTTCACCTTCTCTTACGAGCTGGAGCAGGGACTGAAAGAGAAGATCAACGCCATCGCCACCAAGATCTACGGTGCGGATGGAGTGGACTTCTCTGCCGCCGCCAGCAAGGAGATTGCCCGTCTGGAGGGACTGGGCTACGGCAACCTGCCCGTGTGCATGGCCAAGACCCAGTACTCCCTGTCCGACGACCCCTCCAAGCTGGGTGCGCCCAAGGACTTCCGCATCACCGTGAACAAGGTGAAGGTGTCTGCCGGCGCAGGCTTCGTGGTCGCCCTGACCGGCGAGATCATGACCATGCCCGGACTGCCCAAATCTCCTGCCGCCGAGCGCATTGATGTGGACGCGGACGGCAAGATTACCGGACTGTTCTAAGAATAAATAAAAACCGGCTGACCTGTTGGTCAGCCGGTTTTTTAATTGGGATGAATTACTTGGCCAGCGCGGCGGTGTCCAGCGCGATCATCAGCTCCTCATTGGTGGGGATGACCAGGGTGCGGACGGTGGCATCCTCGGCAGAGATGTCGATCTCCTCGCCGCGGATCTTGTTCTTCTGCTCGTCGAGCTTGATGCCCATGAACTCCAGACCGGCGGTGGCGTTGGCACGGGTGCTGGGGCCGTTCTCGCCCACGCCGGCGGTGAAGATCACCGCGTCCACACCGCCCATGGCGGCAGCGTAGGAGCCGATGAGCTTCTTTACGCTGTACTCAAACACCTCAAGAGCCAGGGCAGCGTGCTTGTTGCCCTCGGCGCTGGCGGCTTCCAGATCACGGAAGTCGGAGGACACGCCGGACACGCCCTGCACGCCGGACTTCTTGTTCATGATGTTGAGCATTTCCTTGATGTCCATGCCGTACTTGTTCATCAGGTACTCCATGATGCCCGCGTCAATGTCGCCGCAGCGGGTGCCCATGGGCAGACCGGCCAGGGGAGTGAAGCCCATGGAGGTGTCCACGCTCTTGCCGCAGTCCACGGCGGTGATG
>JAGBTC010000315.1 GCA_017631545.1 Oscillospiraceae bacterium | reverse complement strand
TTGTGCGAACCGCCGTGGAGACCGGCACCGCCGGTAAACAGGCCGTAGCCGTAAGCTACCTGACAGACATCTTCCTTCGTGGCGCCTGCCGCGCTAAGGGCACGGGCGCAGCAGTCCTCCCACAAGTCAACATCGTGCTGGGTGTAGAAGGCCATCACGCGCTTGCCGGTGGTGCCGGAGGTGGAGTGTATGCGAACACACTCGCTCTTGGGCTTGCCCATGAGTCCGTAGGGATAGGCATCACGCAGGTCGGCCTTTGTCACAAAGGGCAGCTTGTGCAGGTCGGCAACCCCCTTGATGTCGTCGGGGGTCACGCCTTTGGCTTGCATCTTGGCGCGGTAGTAGGGGACATTGTCCCAAACATGCTTGACCTGCTTGACCAGCCGTTCGTCCTGCAGGGCGCGCAGCCGGTCGCGGGGCATGGTTTCAATTTGCGGTTGATAGTATCTCTCCATGGGGTTCAAGACCTTTCTGTTCTATGACGGTATTCTCAAGCGTTTTTGCCCAGTTCAAAGGCTTTTTTATTCAGCTCCAGGAATTTGGCGGGCACACAGGCCTCAATGGACTTCTGCCACGCCTCGTCGGAAAAGTCGAAGTACTTGGACAGACGACCCATCAGTACCAGATTGACCGCCTTGGACGAGCCGGCCTGCTCGGCCAGGGCAAGACAGTCCAGCGCGTCTACCTTCGCGCCGGCAGCGAGCATCTTGTTCACCAGATCCTCGGGGTACTGGGCCGCGCCGGTGATGACGGGCATGGGGTCGATCTGCTGGGTGGAGGTGACGATCTGGCCGTCCGCCTTGAGGTAGGACAGCCACCGGGCGGCCTCCAGCACCTCGAAGGAGACGATGAAGTCCGCCTCGCCCTTATCAATGACGGGGGAGGCGACCTTGTCGCCGTAACGCACATAGGTGACCACGCTGCCGCCGCGCTGGGACATGCCGTGAACTTCGGATACCTTTACATCATAGCCCTGCTCCATGAGCAGATGACCCAGCAGCTTGGAGGCCAGCAGGGAGCCCTGGCCGCCCACGCCCACGATCATAACATTTTTCGTTTTCATGTTCAGCCCTCCTTCTTGGTGCTCTGGAAGGCACCGAACGCACACAGCTGCTCACACACGCCGCAGCCCACGCACAGGGTAGCGTCCACATGGGCTTTGCCGTTTTTCATGGAGATGGCGGGGCAGCCGATCTTCATGCAGGCCTTGCAGCTTTTGCACTTGTCGGTGTCCACCATGAGGGGCGCGCTGTGCTTGACATACTTGAGCAGCGCGCAGGGGCGGCGGGAGATGATGACGGAGGGGGCGTCCACCGCCAACTCCTCCTTAATGGCCGTATCGCAGGCCTTCAGGTCATAGGGATCCACCACGCGCACCCGTTCAAAGCCCATGGCACGGCACAGAGCCTCCAGATCGATCTTGCCGGCAGGGTCGCCCTTGATGTTGTAGCCGGTGGTGGGATTCTGCTGGTGGCCGGTCATGCCGGTGATGGAGTTGTCCAGAATGATGACGGTGGAGTTGGACTGGTTGTAAGCGATGTTGGCCAGGCCGGTCATGCCCGAGTGCATGAAGGTGGAGTCACCGATGACGGCCACGGTCTTGCCCTGACTCTCCGCGCCCAGTGCCTTATTGAAACCGTGGATGGCGGAGATGGATGCGCCCATGCACAGGGTCATGTCCATGGCGGCCAGAGGAGCCACGGCGCCCAGGGTGTAGCAGCCGATGTCGCCCAGCACGGTGCATTTGTTCTTGCTCAGGGTGTAGAACAGACCGCGGTGGGGGCAGCCGGCGCACATGACGGGGGGACGGGGGGGAATGGCGTCGTCCAGCGTCTTGCCGGTATGTACCTCGCCGCCCAGATGCTGGGCAACCAGATTCTGAGAGAACTCGCCCAGCAGGGGCAGGGTATCCTTGCCGGTCACGGCAAGACCCATGGCGCGGCAGGCGTTCTCCACGATGGGATCCAGCTCCTCGACCACGACCAGCTTCTTCACCTTGGAGGCGAAGTCGCGGATGAGCTTCTGGGGCAGGGGATGGATCATGCCCAGCTTCAGCACGCTGACGCTGTCCCCGAACACTTCCTTCACATACTGATAAGAGGTGGAGGAGGTGATGATGCCCACCTCGGTGCCGCCCATCTCTACCCGGTTGAGGGGAGAGGTCTCGGCAAACTCGGCCAGCCGGGCCATGCGCTCCTCCACGAAGGGGTGGCGGCGGATGGCGTTGCCGGGCATCATGACATATTTAGCAATGTTCTTTTCATAGGGCTTGGCGGGGAGCTCCTGACGGGGAGCGGTTTCTACCACCGACTGGGAGTGGGCCACGCGGGTACACATTTTCAGCAGTACCGGGCAGTCAAACTCCTCGGAAATATCATAGGCAGCCTTGGCAAAGGCGAGAGCCTCGGCGGAGTCGGCCGGCTCCAGCATGGGCAGCTTGGCAGCGATGGCGTAGTGGCGGGAGTCCTGCTCGTTCTGAGAGGAGTGCATGCCCGGATCGTCGGCCACAGCGATGACCATGCCCGCGTTCACACCGGTGTAGGCCACGGTGAACAGGGGGTCGGCGGCCACGTTCAGACCCACGTGCTTCATGCCGCAGAAGGAACGTTTGCCCGCCAGGCAGGCACCGAAGGCGGACTCCATGGCTACCTTTTCGTTGGGCGCCCATTCCACATAGACCTCGTTGAATTTTGCCATCTCCTCGGTGATTTCCGTGCTGGGGGTGCCGGGATAGCTGGACACCACACAGCAGCCGGCCTCGTAAAGGCCGCGGGCAACGGCGGCGTTGCCCAGCATCAGCTGTTTCATTGTTTGCTCAACCTCTTTCTTTTTCGTTGGAAAATTGCATTGGGGTGTTGGATCAGCCTTCCTTGGCTTCATTTGTCCGGTCGATCACGTGACTGACCACGCCGCCGGCCCCGTTGTCCAGCATGGAACGGCGCACCCGGCTGATGGTGGCGCTGGAGGCACCGGTCTTTTCCAGAATGTCCAGATAGACCAGCCCCTGCTTCAGGTAGACGGCCACATCAAAGCGCTGCTCCATGGAGCGCAGCTCGGTGGGAGTACACAGATCATCAAAGAAGCGGCAGCACTCGTCCAGATCCTTCAGCTGCAAAATCGTTTCGTACAGTGCAATGCTGCGCTCTTTGCGTTCGACCTTCGCCATGATACAAGCTCCTTTCATAATGGCGGCGTCAGCCGCGTATTTCACCCATACATATTAGCATCCTAAAGTGCAAAAGTAAAGAAAAACTTTACGGTGTTAAACTTTAAACTGTAAAATTGATAACGGGGAGGACACGCGGACTTGGGTAAGGAAACTTTTTTGGAAAGACAGGAGAGAAAGTGTTGACTTTGGCGCGGAAATGCGGTATGATACCCAAAGACTTTTGTTGACGCTTTAAACCGTTGAAGTGGCCGCGCCGCTCACGGAAGGAAAGGACGGATCCCAATGCCCATTACCGATTTGCTGGAACGCAACAGCAAGCTTTACGGGGACGAGACCGCGCTGGTGGAGATCAACCCCGAGCTGCAGGAGGAGCAGCGTGTGACGTGGAAGGAGTATTCCCTCATCCAGCCCACCTCCTCCGCGCCCTACCGCCGGGAGATTACTTGGTCCATCTTTGACGAAAAGGCCAACCGCGTGGCCAATATGCTGCTGGGGCGGGGCATCCGCAAGGGGCAGAAGGTGGCCATCCTGCTGATGAACTGTCTGGAGTGGCTGCCCATCTACTTTGGTATTCTGAAAACAGGTGCCATCGCCGTGCCGCTGAACTTCCGCTACACCGCCGACGAGATCGAGTACTGCCTCAAACTGGCAGAGGCGGATGTGTTGTTCTTCGGCCCGGAATTCATCGGGCGTATGGAGACCATCGTGCCCACGCTAAAGAAGGATCATCTGCTCTTCTTTGTGGGCGATGTGTGTCCCCCCTGGGCGGAGGATTATCACCGGGCCACGGCCAACTGCTCCAGCGCTGCCCCCAAGATCCTCATTGATGACGAGGACGAGGCGGCCATCTACTACTCCTCCGGCACCACCGGCTTCCCCAAG
>JAGBTC010000314.1 GCA_017631545.1 Oscillospiraceae bacterium | reverse complement strand
TCAAGCATGTTTGGGACAATGTCCCCTACTACCGCGCCAAGATGGAGGCCAAAGGCGTGACCCCCGACGACATTAAGGGGGTCGCCGATTTGCACAAGCTGCCCTTTGTGACAAAGGCCGACCTGCGGGACGCCTATCCTTACGGACTCATGGGCAAGCCCAAGAGCGAGTGTGTTCGCATCCACTCCACCTCCGGCACCACCGGCAAGCGCGTGATGGCCTTCTACACCCAGCACGATGTTGACTTGTGGGAGGACTGCTGTGCCCGTGCCCTTAGCGCGGCAGGCGCCGCGAAGGAAGATGTCTGTCAGGTAGCTTACGGCTACGGCCTGTTTACCGGCGGTGCCGGTCTCCACGGCGGTTCGCACAAAGTTGGCTGTCTGACCATTCCCATCTCCTCGGGCAACACGGAGCGGCAGATCGGCTTTATGCAGGATCTCTCCTCCACCATTCTTTGCTGCACCCCTTCCTATGCCGCCTATCTGGGCGAAACCATGAAGGAGATGGGCCTGTGCCCCAACGACATTCCCCTCAAGGCCGGCATCTTCGGTGCGGAGGCCTGGTCGGAGGAGATGCGTCAGGACATTCAAAAGACCCTGGGCATCAAGGCCTACGACATCTACGGACTGACCGAGCTGTCCGGCCCCGGCGTAGCCTTTGAATGTTCCGCCCAGAACGGCATGCACATCAATGAAGACCACTTTATCGCCGAGATCATCGACCCCGACACCGGCGAGGTGCTGCCCGAGGGGTCCAAGGGTGAGCTGGTGTTCACCTCCATCACCAAAGAGGCCTTCCCCCTGCTGCGCTACCGCACCCGGGACATCTGCCAGCTGAACTATGAGCCCTGCCCCTGTGGCCGCACCCATGTAAAAATGTGCAAGCCCATGGGTCGCAGCGACGATATGCTCATCATCCGCGGCGTGAATGTGTTCCCCTCCCAGATCGAGACCGTACTGCTCAACCACGGCTACGCCGCCAACTACCAGATCATCGTGGATCGCGTCAACCACAGCGACACGCTGGAGGTACGCGTGGAAATGACCCCCGAGCTGTTCACCGACAATCTGGGTGAGATCGACAAGCGGCAAAAAGAGCTGGTGGCCGGTCTGCGCTCCATGCTGGGTCTGGCGGCCAAGGTTTCTCTGGTCGCCCCCAAATCCATCGTCCGCAGCGAGGGCAAGGCCGTACGCATCATCGACAAGCGCAAGATCTGACAAGGAGGTTCTACCATGAGTGTGAAGCAGATCTCTGTTTTTCTGGAGAATAAGCCCGGCGAGCTCAATGCCCTGACCGGCGTGCTGGCCGCCCACCAAATCGATATGCGCGCGCTGTCTCTGTCCGAAACCAACGAGTTCGGCATCGCCCGCATCATCGTGGATCGTCCTCTGGACACCGCCACCGTTTTGAAGGACGCAGGCTATGTGTGTACCGTCACCTCCGTGCTGGCCGTGGATATCCCTCACGTCCCCGGCGGATTGAATCAGGTGCTTACCTGCCTGTCCGAGGCCAAGATCAATCTGGAATACGGCTACGCTTTCCTGGGTGGCCGCAAGGATGCGGCCTATATGGTCTTTCGTGTGGCAGACAACGCCGCCGCCACCGCCGCCCTGCGTACCAAGGGTATCCGCGTGGTGGAGCCCGGCGAGCTGGAAGGGCTGTAACAACAAATTGCAACAGGACGCCGGTCGGCATAGCCGACCGGCGTCCTGTCTTTCTGTCAGGATATTTTGCTGTACTTGTATCCGGCATTTTTCAGCGTGTTGGAGGCCGGGTCATATTCATATTTGGTGGTTGCTGCCTCTTGCTGCTTAACGCAGCTCAGCTGCACGCCATCAAACGACCAGGTGCCCTTCTCCCTGTCCAACACCTCGTTGGTGTTGTGGTTCATAACGGTTTTTTCGTAGGTTCCATCTTCCTTTAATTCAAGCACCAGGTCCACTTCTGCCTTAAAGTAGGCAAGGAACACCACCTCGCGCTGCCACACACCAACGACATCTTCCGCGGCGGCCGACCCGGCCTTTGCGCAGGCTGCAAGGCAAAGCACCAGCACCGCTGCCAGCAGGCTGCAGCCGATTTTTCTCATTCGTTTCATATCCGGACTCCTTTCCAAACATCGGGTCTTGTACCATGCTACCATCCAACCGTCCGCTTGTCAACGCACGGGTTTTGTTGCTTTTTGCCCCTGCCGCCCCCTACGCAAAACAAAAACGGCGGTATTCCGTCGGAATACCGCCGTTGTCTTGCTTTCTCCTGGTGAAAAATTAACCCTGAGAAATGGCGCCCATGGGGCAGGTGTCAGCGCAGCTGCCGCAATCCAGGCAGGCGTTGGCGTCGATCTCGTACTGAGAAGCGCCCTGGGAGATCGCGCCGACGGGGCAGGCATCAGCGCAGGAACCGCAGCTGACGCAAGCGTCACTGATCTTATAGGCCATGGTATGTACACCTCCATTTGAATTTATCCTTATTCTATCACAACTTTTGAAAAATGCAATGGCAAATTTTTATTTGTTTTTCTTTTTCCATCTACACACGCCGCCCTTTGCATTTATGATTGATATATGATAAAATTTATTTAACGTCAGCTTTGCAAAAAAGGTGTGTTGCTTTATGGATCTATCGCAGTTGAAGTACTTCAAAACGGTCGCCAACGCCAAAACCATTGCCAAAGCGGCCCAGGAACTATTCCTGTCTGCGCCTGCGCTGAGCATTGCCATTTCCCGGCTGGAAAAGGAGCTGGGCGTTGCGCTGTTTGACCGCTCGGGCAACCGCATTACCCTGAATGCGCAGGGCGAGATCTTCCTGCGGCATGTAGACAAGATTTTCGAAACGCTGGATCAGGCGCGCAACGAGATGGCGCACAGCATGCTGCGCCAAAGGCAGCAAATCTGGGTGGCCACCACCGGATCCAACCCCTGGATGGAGCTGATCATGGGCTTTTCGCAGGAATTCCCCCAATATCCCCTCACCTGCTCGTCCATTATCGACACCCCGATCAGCAATATTTTTTCTCAATACACCTTTTTATTGGCCGAATCGGACGAGGTGCCGGAAAGCTGCGTCCAGACCCTGGAGCATATCAGCCTGTTTGAGGACCACCCGGCCATCCTTGTACATCCCGACCACCCCCTGTCCAGGCTGGATCTGGTCCATGTATCTATGCTGCAGGGTGAAACGCTGTTTTTGCCTATTCCGGGTATGCGGCGCAGAGACCGACTGATTCGGCTGCTGGAGGACGGAGGCATTGACATTGACTCCACCACCGCCACCAATTATGTAATTTATCGCAGCATGGTGGAGGAAAATATGGGCATCGCCTTTACCACCACACGTTCTCACCACACCAATCTGGGTTCTCTGAAGGTAATCCCTTTGGAACACAAGCTGTCCCACTGGCAGATGAATCTCTATTGGCAGGCCGATCACACCTTCACCCCGGCGGAACTGCTTTTCCGGGACTTTGCTAAACAAGTTTATCAAGCATAAGCAACGCTTTATGCTGAAATAAAAACTGTATACTTGCATTCTGCTCTGTTTGGACTACAATCAAATC
>JAGBTC010000313.1 GCA_017631545.1 Oscillospiraceae bacterium | reverse complement strand
TGGCGTTTTCCAGCGCCCAGGTCACGGTAACAGATACAATGGTGATGGCGGTTTTTGTTCGGCTCCACAGGCTGCCCCGACTCACATCACGACCAATGCTCCGCTGTCCTTGGGCCACCACGGCCAATTGCCTGTGAAATCTTGGGACAAAGCGCAAGGTCATGCTCAGCACGAGGGACAGCACCGGCGCAATGCGCCCAAACAGGTAGACAAACTTGTCCGAAGAGATGACCCGGTTGAAACTGCGAAACCACAGCAGGGCGCAGGCCAGCATAGTGCCGGCGGATAGGCCGTAGAGAATGCTTTCCAGCGTCAGGGGGTTTCCGGTGGGCAGATAGGCAAGAATCGTCACGCCCGCGTGGCTGAATGCAGGATTGATGATTGCCGTGAGCAGGAGCATGGGCAGGCAGAAGGTTAAGGCAAAGCGAGTGGCCGCACTTCCTTCCTGCCGGATGGCGTAGGTCAATGCGCCCACAAGGGAAATCACTTGTGCCAAGGGATGGGGGAAGGCCAGTGTCCCGGCGAACACCAAAGCGAAGTACAGGAAAGTAATGAGTGGGTGGTAGCCTTCAAAGGTATCTTTCATAGGCTCACCACGCATTTCCACCGCCAATGTCCTTACCCAGATCACAGGTATAGCGCCACTCCACCACATCACCCTGTGCCAGCTGATACCGGGAACAGCCGTAGTTGGGATACCAGCCGTTCACCCGGTACATCCAGCCGGAGAGGGCACCGCAGTCAAACTCGTACAGGTTGTGGATGCCCTCGATATAGGCGGTGTTATAAAGGGGCGTCCAGGAGGACTCCAAATGGATGCCCTTGTCCCGACACAGCCGCTGCAGCGCATCAAAGACCGACTCCCCCTCGTAGAAGGTAACGGTCTGCTTGGGCAAAATTACGCCATTGGAGGGAACCAGTTCCAGCTTTTCCGAATCCAGTTGGGACAGATTGTTCAAGATGGTGGCGCACTCGATGGAAAAGGTGCAGGTGTACTGTTTGTGGGTATCCACCTGCTGATCTTGCGGCTCGGTGGGCAGCGGTTTGCCAACGGGGACGGGGTCAGTGTGGTAGCGGTCTTTGCCGCCTCCCGTTGTGGTAGAGTATACCCGGTCAGAGCCGGTGGAGCTGCCGGACAGGTAGCCATCCGGTTGGGTGGAAACGGTTTGCCCGGGCTCGGTGGCTGGCGTGTTGGGTATTTGAGTCGTGCCGTAGACCGCGCCGCTGCCGGTCTGCCCCTGGGTCAGGTAACTGTCGGGCTGCACGGTGGGCTGCCCATCGATTGGAACATTCGGGGTCTCAGGGACGAGAGGATGTGCGGTATGGTTTTGGTCATTGTCGACCGGGGAGAGATAATGATCGGTTTGCGCCGGGGTGTGCGGTGGCTGTGTTGTGGGCTGTGCCTGCTCCGCCGGGGTCTGTTCCGGAACGGGCAGGACGGGCTGTGCCGTGCTGGCTGCAGGAGGGCGGATGGTTGGCGCATCTGTACCTGTCCCACAGGCGGACAGGCAGAATAAAAGGGCGATCGCCGCCGGAATCAGACAAACTCGTTTCATACTCATTCCTCCACTGTGATGCGGCCATTTCGGCAGATTAAAGTTCCCCGGAGCATGGCAAGGCTTTCTTCCTCGTTAGAGGCGGCAAAGACGGCGTCCTCCACCGTCAGGTCGTACACATCGCCTGCCCTTGCGCTTCCGCGCAGGCGGAAGGCAAGGCGCAGCAGTACATTGTCCTGATCTGCCAGCAGCTGCCGGTCAAATGCCTGTGTGCCGCCGGTCAGGTCAAGGTACATAACATTGATCACGCCGGTCTCGTTGCACCGGGCAGGGCTGCAGCTCCATTGGGGCAGGTCTTGCCCCAATGCGTCCCGGACGAACACATTGCCCTCACGCACGCCCAGAAATTCCAGTCGGGACGGGTCAAAACGAATGGTGGCGCTGGCGGCGGGATAAATTGCCTCACCCAAATCAGAAATCGTCACATCCACCACGATCTCACGATCACCCGACAAGCTGGCCTTGGGGGGAGTAACTACCGTGAGATTGGGTGTGTTGTTTATGGAATTGTGCAAGAACAACAGTCCCAGCAGGGCCAGCAGGAGCAATGCGCCGCCAAGCAGGGCGGCGAGTCGGCGTTTGCGTTTTGCAGTCATACGGATTGCTCCTTTGCATCAGGTTGCCGTAGCAAGGATGGCCGCCTTGGTGACCACAGCACAGGTGTCCCCATTGACAAAGGCCTCCACAATGCCCAGAGCATCAAAGGTGTTGATGCGGCTGTCTCCGTTCACATTCAGGGCGAGGATTTGATGGTCGGTGGGAGCGGCGGTCTTGCGAAGCCAGCAATCCACCGCCGCCAGCGCGTCCTGGGCGTTGACACGGCCGTCGGCGTTGCCATCGCCGAACAGGATGGTGGGCGAAGTGGTTTTGGTGGTGTAGTTGGCGATTTTGGCAAACTGCGCGGTTTCCACAGATGTATCGACCAGCGCAACAAAGGTGGAAACGCCCACCTTCGCCGTGGCCTCCGGGCTGTGGAAGAAAGTATAGCTATGCGTGCCGTCGTTGAAAGTGAGGTTGGACACCGTGGCGCCGGAAATGGCGACCGCGATCGCCTTTTTACCCGTGGGGATCACATCGACACCGTCGCCCTCGTAAAGGCACACGGCGCTGCACACCAGCTCCTCTTCCATTTCCTTGCCGGTCGTTACAGTGCCAAAGGCGGAGGAAGTGTCCACCACCAGCATATCTTCCGGCTTGGCGGAGTCGGAGGAACGCTTCAGCGACATTCCAGTGATGGCCAGGGGCAGCGATGCGCCGTAGCTGCTGTGCCCAAGGGTAAGGCCGATGGTGAACAGTTCCGCAGGGAACTGGGTGCCGCTGACGGACAGGGTCTGGTTCTCGTTGGAATCAAAGTAGACGATACGCAGCTTGCCGGTGTCCTCCTCCAAGTGCCAGCTGACCGCGCCGCCGGACAGGCGGCTGCTCACCGTCACCCCGGTCACAGACAGGGCGGAGGGAACGCTGACGATGAAGTCCATCAG
>JAGBTC010000312.1 GCA_017631545.1 Oscillospiraceae bacterium | reverse complement strand
TACTCCTACGACGCCTGCGCCCGGGAAAAGCGGCTGGAACAGCTGAAGGTACTCAAGGACGCAGGCCTGCTGGATGCGGTGGAGTATCAGCAGCGTCGGCAGGAGATTTTGAAGTAATGCAAAAAGCCTTCCCCCTTCGGGGGGAAGCTTTTTCTTAACCGCCCCCACGGGGAAGCGCTTGTAAAGGAGACCTCCATGAAAAAAGTTACCATCTACACCGACGGCGCCTGCTCCGGCAACCCCGGGCCGGGGGGCTGGGGAGCGATTTTGATGTACGGCGTGCATAAGAAGGAGCTGTCCGGCGGCGAGGGGCATACCACCAATAACCGCATGGAGCTCACCGGGGTCATCACCGCCCTGGAAGCGCTGAAAGAGCCCTGCATCGTGGAGCTGTATTCCGACAGCAAGTATGTCATCGACGCCCTGGAAAAGGGCTGGGCCAAAGGGTGGCAAGCCAAAGGCTGGGTCAAGGCGGATAAAAAGCCCGCCCTGAACCCCGACCTGTGGGGTCGGCTGCTGGAGCTGTGCGACTACCACACGGTCAATTTGCATTGGGTTAAGGGTCACGCGGAGAACCCGTACAACAACCGCTGCGATGAACTTGCGGTGGCGCAGAGCCAGAAATATCGGTAGGGGACGGCCTCTGCGCCGTCCCGAAAAGGGTGGGCACAGAGGCCCACCCCTACGGCAGGCGGTAGCGGAACAACCGTTCCCCGTCCAAGGGGGAAACAATCATTGGCAAGACTATTTCGTATGCTCTTTTTTCGGTGGCCCAAGATGTAGTATTAAGGAAAAAAGCGAGAAAAATTTCCGAAAAAATCAAGGTTTTTCCCTTTACAGCCGGGAAAAACTGTGGTATAGTTACCCAGCATGAGTTTTCATGCACATCTGCCCGTCGGCCTCGTTTCGGGACAACGGCCTGCCCAACAGGGTGGGGCTTCACCCGCCCGTTACGCAGCTGACCGGGGAATATTTATGAAAGGTGGAAACCAACCATGATCCGTAAGGACGAAAAGACGGCCGTGATCGAGGCCAACCGCACCCATGCTACCGACACCGGTTCTCCCGAGGTCCAGGTGGCCATTCTGACCGCTCGCATCAACGAGCTGACCGAGCACCTGCGCGTGCACAAGCAGGACAACCACAGCCGCCGCGGCCTGTACAAGATGATCGGTAAGCGCCGCAAGCTGCTGGACTACCTGATGGCCAAGGACATCGAGCGCTACCGCGCCCTGATCGCCAAGCTGGGCATCAGAAAGTAAGCCGAAGTGCGGAGGATAGACACGCAGGGGAGGCTAAGCAGTCGAGCGAATGCCGGCAAACCAAGAAGGGCCGGAGGCCCGGATGTTTGGCGGCGTAGTCGAGCGGCTTAGCGACCCGGCCGCGTGTCCAATCCGCAGCATGACAAAGTTGAGAATAGAGGGTGGCGTGGGCAAACCATGCCACCCTTTCTTCCCATCTGTACCAATTGACTTTGCCGGAGCAATCCCGCTTTTTTAGCAGTTGAATTTGCGCCTGAGTTCCAAAAGGGATCACGCCTCGCCTGTTCGCGACGTGCGGCTTCCCTCCGACTCGGACTTGAAACAGTTGCCGGTGGCAACTTCGGTTTCTCGTCCTCGCTCCAGTCCATCCGCCCTGCTCACGACGGCTCGGACGCATATTCAAGTGCTAAAAGGTGGAAACGCTCCGGACACACAAAAGAAAAGGAGTGTTTACTATGTCTACCATTATCACCAAGAAGCAGTTCCCCAAGAACAAGAAGTGGACCATGGACCTGTGTGGCCGTCCCCTGAGCGTGGAGATGGGCAAGATGGCCGAGCTGGCCTCCTGCTCCGCCATGATCACCTACGGCGAGACCTCCGTGATGGTGGCCGTCACCGTCGCCCCCCGTCCCCGTGACGGCATCGACTTCTTCCCCCTGTCCGTGGACTTTGAGGAGAAGCTGTACGCCGTGGGCCGCATCCCCGGTTCTTTCATGCGCCGCGAGGGTCGTCCCTCCCTGCCCGCCGTTCTGGCCAGCCGCCTGATCGACCGCCCCATGCGCCCCCTGTTCCCTGCCGACTTCCGCAATGATGTGTGCATCCACTGCACCGTAATGAGCGTGGATTACGACTGCTCGCCCGAGATCGCCGCCATGATCGGCGCGTCCATCTGTGTCAGCTGCTCTGAGGCGCCCTTCGCCGGCCCCATCGGCGCGCTGGAGGTGGGCTATGTGGACGGCCAGATCGTCCT
>JAGBTC010000311.1 GCA_017631545.1 Oscillospiraceae bacterium | reverse complement strand
TGCATTCGAGCAGCTGGACAAGTAATGCATCATTTCACCGGGCGGAGGGTGTACCTCCGCCCGGTATTTCGTGGCAGGGGAGTAAAATTCCTCTTGACAAAAAGGTTAGCCTATGCTAACATATAGATACGACAGGGGAGACACCGCCTGCTTTCTTCCAACACCTCCGATATTTGTGATGCGGTAGTCCTGTCGGTCCTGCAAAGGACAACGGCGGCCGCAGATCGATAAGCGGCTGCCATTCCTCCCAATTTCCTTGCAAAAACACCTCACCGAATGGGGAGGTGTGTTTGTGTGTTTATATGCGTTTCTTTCCCAGCAGGATCAGTACAAGCAGTCCAACTGCGGTGAGACCAAGCCCGGGGTACAGGCCGGGGGGCGTGTAGCGCATGGAGACGGTGTGTGTGCCCTGAGCTACGGGGATGGTGAGCAGGGTGTCCCGGAACGCGCCGCACTTCACGGTGTTTCCGTCCACCTTCACCGTCCAGCCGGGAATAGCGGGGATGGAGGTGAAGATGTTGCCGTCCCGGAAGGCGTTAATGGCGCCCTCCAGCCAACCGTTGCCGTGGTCGGTGACGTGCAGACGGTTTTCCTTCAGCGTGTCCAGCGTTCGCTGGAAATGCTCGGTATTCAGGGTGTACAGCAGAGGAGCCTTCAACTGGCTGTCCTCAAGAATGGGCTCAGAGCAGTAGACCAGAAGCTCATGCTCCGTGCCCTTGGGGAAGGTGCCCAGATATTGAAGGCCGTTGGTTCCCTCGGGACACAGGGCACGGTCGATGGCCCAAACGGGATCGTCCAACTCACCATCGAAATAGGCATAGATGGGCTGGCCGTCGGAGATGAAGTGGAACTGAACGCGGCCACCCTCGTCTACCCGACGGGCGGACAGGGGAGTGAACATATCCAGATCCAAGCCGCCCACCAGCTTCATCAGCTGGTTTTGATAGTCGAAGGGGTTATCCTCCGGCCAAGACCATATATCGCCGCAGGTGGTGAAATATCCGGGGGCGGCAAATTCAAAGCCGCGGTGCATACCGCCGTCCAGCTCCTCGTACATGGCCGGCAGAGAGATGCCGTTGCCGCCCATACGCCAGCCGACACCCATCAAGGCATCCGCCACAGGGGAGCCGCACTGGCTGGTACACCAGAACCAGTCCTGAGCATAGCCCAGATCGTTGAGCAGTTCATTCACCTTGGAATTGTAGCTGCTGGAGAAGAAGGTCAGCCCCTTATAGCCAAAGGCGGCAGGCTCGTTGCGGCTGCGGTGGTCGTCATTTGCCACGCGCTGGAAACCTCCGACCGATTGGATGGGTTCCAGAAGCTGATCCATGCGGGTTTTGTAGGTGAAATAGGAGTGGTAGGATTCAAAATGTAGTTCCGCATCCAAACCACGGAAGATCAGCAGTGCATTGGCACCCATATCTACCGCCAGCACCAGCACCAGCAAAGCGGGCAGAACTTTTGACAGGCGGACGGATTTTACAAGGCTAAAAAGCCACACAAGCCCATCATAGGCCAGCAACAGCAGGAAACAGGACACCACGAAGGACCACCGCCCGGGGAAGCTGTTGGGCAGCTGGAACAGATGCCACACGGCGTCCAGCGGCACAAACCACAGGCTGACAGCCAGAAATCCGCCCAGAGCCAGGGTACACACACGCGCGCGCTTTGTTGTGCCGGGGCGGAAAAACCAAACTGCCGCCAGCGGCACGGCGAGCAGGGAGCAGTAGAGGAAGGCCGAGCCGGTGTAGGTCACCGAATCGTACGCCCCGGGTACCAGCAGCTTGTAAAACAGGGTGGTCAGCGGCCAGTGGAAGCCAACGGGTATGGATGCGCCTGCGTCCGCCAGCTTGCCCGTGAGCATGGACAGGGCAGTGGGCAGCCACAGCCACGCGGTCAGCAGCAGGGCAAGCCCGGCCCAGCCGGCCAGCCGGAGAAGCTTTTTTATGGTGTTTTTCAGGGCGATCCCCTCACAGCCGCACCGCCACAGCAGATACAGAGCGCAGAAAAGGCCGGTCATGTAAGAGATATACCAAGTGGACACAAAGCTGACCACCAGACCGCCCAGCAGCGCCCAGGGCCGCTTGCCGGCCAGCAGATCCTCTGCACCCATGAGCAGCACAGGCAGCCACAGCACCCCGTCCAGCCACATGAAAGACATGGCGTAGGCCATGTTGTAGGCCATCAGAGCATAGCAAAGGGAAACGGCCACCGTCGTCAGGTCATACCGCCCGGTGCGCCGGCGCAGCAGCAGGGAGAAGGTCAGACCCGCCAGACCCAGCTTCAGCGCCACGAGGAACACCACAGCGATGGGCATATGCTCGTTGGGGCAAAGCAGTGTCAGCAGGGAGAAGGGGCTGGACACATAGTAGGAGAAGGTGCCGATATAGCTGCCGCCCAGCGCGGTGTTCCACGAGAAGAACACGTCTCCGTGTTTCAGCGCGCACAGAAACTCCACAAACTGGTCGGACAGGTCAAAGATGAGAATGGAGCTCTCCCCGAAGGGGGCAAAGCCCATGGCGGCGCACACCGCCAGAAAGACCAGCGCAGGAAGAAGAAAGGCGGCAAGGGCGAAGGGACGCTCACGGCGAGGCATGGCGGCAGCTCCTTTCCAGAGTATTTTCCTTATTTTATCACACAACCGGGAGGAAGGCTATCTTTTTGCGAAAAAAGACGGTCTTTCCAAAGGAAAGACCGTCTTTGGGGTCAGAACAGCTTGAGCAGCAGCATAAAGCCGGTCAGCACCGCAAGAAAACCGAAGTTGAACAGGGAGAATTGGCGGATGTAGTCTGCCGTTTTGCCCGGGTTGTGGGCGGTGTACTGCCGGAAGGTGATCAGGCTGGCCAGGGAGGCGATCAGCGTACCTGCGCCGCCGATATTCACACCCACCAGCAGGTCGGCGTAGTTGTCCGTAAACTGGGACAGAAGAATGGCGGAGGGTACATTGCTGATGGCCTGACAGGACAGCACGCTGAACAGCAGGGTGCTGCGCTCCAGCAGGGAAGAGAAGGCAATGCGTACCGGCTGGATGCGGGCCATGTTGCCTGCAAAAATGAAGAAGAACACGAAGGTCAGCAGCAGGGGATAATCCACCTGCCGGAGTGCCTTTCGGTCGGCAAAAAACAGCACCAGCGGAATGACGACAAGGCCGATCCAGTAGGGGATGCTCCGGAACACGATGGCGATGGATAAGACAAACAGGGCAAGATACAACAGCGTTCTTCCCGTGGGGAGAGATACCGCTTCCTGCTCTACCTGCAGCGGCTCGGGCTTCACAAAGACCACGCAGCACAGGGTGATCAGCACCACCGCCAGCAGGAAGGGGGGCGCCATAATGGCCATAAATTCCCCGGTGGGGATGTTAAACTTGGTGTAGAGATACAGGTTCTGGGGATTGCCGAAGGGGGTCAGCATACCGCCCAGATTGGCGGCAATGTTCTGCATAATAAAGGTGAAGGCCATGTACGTTTCCTTGCCCGTGGTGGTCAGCACAAACAGACCCAGCGGCAGGAAGGTGAGCAGCGCCATGTCATTGGCGATAAGCATGGAGCCGATAAAGGTGATGTATACCAGCGCCAGCACGCTCAGTCGGGCGGTGCGGAAGC
>JAGBTC010000310.1 GCA_017631545.1 Oscillospiraceae bacterium | reverse complement strand
TCCACGATGATCTTGCGACCGGTCAAACCGGAGTCGCCCTGCGGGCCACCGATGACAAAGCGGCCGGTGGGATTGACATAGATCTTGGTGTCCGCGTCCATCAGATGGGCGGGAATGATGGGCTTGATGACCAGCTCCACCATATCCTTGCGGATCTGCTCCAGCTCCACCTCGGGGCTGTGCTGGGTGGACACTACCACCGCGTCCACACGGGTGGGGCGGTTATTCTCGTCATACTCCACGGTCACCTGGGTCTTTCCGTCGGGGCGCAGATAGTCCACCTTGCCCTGCTTGCGTACATCGGTGAGCTGCTTGGCCAGCTTCTGCGCCATGGACAGGGGCAGGGGCATCAGCTCCTCGGTCTCGTCGCAGGCGTAGCCAAACATCATGCCCTGGTCGCCGGCACCGTTGTCCAGCCCGTCGTCCTGAGCGCCTTCCTTGGCCTCCAGGCACTTGTCCACACCAAGGGCGATGTCCGCCGACTGCTCATCAATGGAGGTGATGACCGCGCAGGTGTCGCAGTCAAAGCCGAATTTAGCCCGGTCATAGCCGATCTCGCGCACCACCTCGCGTACGGTCTTGGGGATATCCACATAACAGGTGGTGCTGATCTCGCCCATCACATGGACAAGGCCGGTGGTCACCGTGGTCTCGCAGGCCACGCGGGCCTGAGGATCCTGGGCGATGATGGCGTCCAGCACCGCGTCGGAAATCTGGTCGCAGATTTTGTCGGGATGCCCCTCAGTAACGGATTCGGAAGTAAAAAGTCTCTTTGCCATGATTTGTTCTCCTTTCTTGGTCGGGTACGAAAAAACGCTCCGCGGTCAGCGGAGCGTTGATGTCGATGCACCCTCATCTTTCGATACACTACCGCCGGATTTGGCACCTTACGAACGCAGGTTGCCGGGCTTCATCGGGCCGTTCCCTCCACCACTCTTGATAAGGTTATTCACTTGCGGCAAAGCCGATTGGCTTTACCGGAACATGATTATATCAGATTTTCGCCGTTTGTCAACACTTTTCCGCCGGTTACTTCAGCGACTTTGGCCCAAACGCATGGGGCAGCAGCGCTCCAAGGGTGGTGACCACAAAGTCTCCATCCCCCCGGGCCACCAGCAATTTCAAATTGGGCGCGAACTCATACAGCATCTGCCGGCAGGAGCCGCAGGGCCAGCAGTAGTCCTCCCCCCTGCCCGCGATGGCCATGGCCTGCCAATCGTCCCGATGCCCCTCGCTGACCGCCTTGAGCAAGGCGGTGCGCTCGGCGCAGATGGTGGAGCCGTAGGCGGCGTTTTCCACATTGCAGCCGGTGAATACCGACCCGTCCGCACACAGCAGCGCCGCCCCCACAGGAAAGCCGGAATAGGGCACATAGGCGCGCTCCAGCATGGAACAGGCAGCCTGCACCAGTTCACGATCGGTCATACGATCCCCTCCCACAAGTCCTTTTCGTTATTCTACCACACGCAGGCGAAAAAAACAAATCCCCCAACCGATCGGTTGGGGGATTTGTATTCTGGTGGTGAAGTGAAACTTACTTCAGCTCGACCTTGGCGCCAGCCTCTTCCAGCTGAGCCTTCAGAGCCTCGGCATCCTCCTTGGAGACGCCCTCCTTCAGAGCCTTGGGAGCGCCCTCGACAACAGCCTTGGCCTCAGCCAGGCCCAGGCCGGTGATCTCGCGCACGACCTTGATGACCTTGATCTTAGCAGCAGCATCGAAGCTGGCCAGGATCACATCGAACTCGGTCTTCTCCTCAGCAGCGGGAGCAGCAGCGCCGGCAGTGGCGGGAGCAGCCATAGCAGCGGCGGAAACGCCGAACTCTTCCTCCAGAGCGTGGACCAGCTCGGACAGCTCCAGCACGGTCAGGCCCTTGACTTCTTCGATCAGAGCAGTGATTTTCT
>JAGBTC010000309.1 GCA_017631545.1 Oscillospiraceae bacterium | reverse complement strand
GGAGCGGGAGTGCGCCGGGGCGCAGGTGCAGCTGTTCATGCCCGAGCTGTGCTATTGCGGTGATAACGCGGCCATGATCGGCTGTCAGGGCTATTACGAGTATCTGGCCGGACATACCGCCGGACAGGAACTTAACGCCTATGCCACCCGGGATATTTCTTTGGGGTGATGAGCGGCCCGGCTTTCGTTTTCGCCTTACCCGGACAAGTCCCCGGCTGAGAGCGCAGCGCCTTGAAAGGAAGATGAAAATGCTTGGTGTGTTGGTAAATGTAATTACAGTCATAATTGGCTCTTGTGTGGGTCTGTTTTTCAAAAAGGGGATCCCGGAACGGGTGAGCCATGCGGCAATGACAGGACTGGGCGCCTGCACGCTGTATATCGGCATTACCGGCAGCCTGTCCGGCGAGAACGTGCTGATTCTGATCGCTTCCGTCGTGCTGGGCGCCATTGTCGGCACACTGCTGAATATTGACGGCGGCATCAACGCACTGGCAGAGAAGGTGGAGTCCAGATTCCGAAAGAACGGTTCGGAAGTCTCCATCGCGGAAGGTATCATTTCAGCGACCCTTTTGTTCTGCGTGGGGTCTATGACCGTGACCGGATCAATTCAGGCGGGTCTGATCGGCGATCACTCCGTACTGATCACAAAAGCAATGCTCGATCTGGTCTCCTCCATGATGCTGGCCGCAAGCCTTGGCGTGGGGGTGCTGCTCTCAGCGGTGGCGGTATTCATCATTCAGGGCGGACTTGTTTTATTGGCCGGACTTCTGGCTCCGTTTATGAGTACAGGGGCAATCAACGAAATGACCTGTGCCGGGTCAATTCTCATCATCATGATCGGCACGAATCTGATGGGGATCACAAAAATCAAAGTCGCAGACTTCCTGCCTGCGATCGTGTTTGCACCGGTAATTTACAATGGTTTGACGGTGCTGGAAAAACTGCATCAGATTTTTGGATAAGCGAAAGCACCGGAGAATTCCGGTGCTTTTTCGTTGTGACCTAAAAGTAAAACACCCGAAACTTACGGTTTCGGGTGTTTTTGGAGCTGGAAATCAGACTTGAACTGACGACCTGCTGATTACGAATCAGCTGCTCTACCGACTGAGCTATTCCAGCACATAAAATGACAGCGGGTGAATGATACCACAAAACCGACTGCAAGTCAATCGTTCGGCGGAAATTTATCAAATATTACTGTTTGTATACATCTGGAACGGCAGCGGGAGAAAGGGCGGGCGCAAGGTTCCGGACATAGTGAAAAAGCGGAAAAAATGAGGCTGATTTTACTATGATTTGTAGAGGAAACTTCTGGAAAACAGGTTACATAATTTTATAAGGGAACTTAAACTACCGAAAGTTATACACATTTTACACACTTTTTTCCACAGGCTAAACGCACTGGCACAGTAAGGATACCCGGAAATATCCTTTTTATGGAAAAGCCTGTAAGTCAAATTTACAAAAAAATCAAAAGCGGTTTTTGTAGACATAAAACGGAGGATGGGGTAACGAGAGGAAACGGAGGAAAAAGGGGAGCGGTGAAAGACAAAAAACGGCCGGTACGCTGCGGTGTACCGGCCGTTTTTATAGGTCAGATAATGCGTCGGGCGGTGGTATATACCCGTTTGTAATACGCGGAGTTCAGGTCGCTGATGACCACGCCCACCTTGGGGGAGGAGGCGTGGAGGAACTGCCCGCCGCCGATGTAGACGCCCACGTGGGTGGCGCGGCTTGCGCCGGTACCGGCGCTGTTGAAAAAGACCAGGTCGCCGAGCTGCAGGTCGGCCTTTTTCACGCTGACGCCGTCTTGCAGCTGGGTGGTGGCGGTACGGTTCAGGGTGTAGCCGAAATTCTTGTAGATGTACTGCATAAGGCCGGAGCAATCAAAGGAGTTGGGGCCTCGGCCGCCCAGAACGTAGGGGTAGCCCAAAAACTTTTTGGCGTAGGCCACGATCCGGGATTGGAGCGAGCCGGAGGAGGAGGCAGAGCCGTCGGACAGGGTGACATACTCGGCGCTGACATAGCCGTTGTCCAGCTTATACCAGCCGTCCACCTCGCCCAGAATGGTCACTTCCTCCCCGACGGAGAGGACGGCCACCTTGGTATGAACGGTGCTGGGGCCGCTGCGTACATTCAGTGTGGTGCTGACAACGCCGGTGCGCTTGGGCGCCTGAACGCTGTCCAGATCAAAGCTGATGTACTGGGCGGAGATATAGCCCTTTTCGATTTTGTACCAGCCGTTCTCCTCCCCCTGGATGGTCACCTGCGCGCCAAGGGAGAGGGTACCCACCTTCTGGTGGCTGGTGTCCGGGCCGCTGCGGATGTTCAATGTTACGGCGTTGACCACGCCCAGCCGCTTACCTGATTGATCGGGCTGTGTTTCGGTCTGGGGCGCGTCATTGGGCGGAGTTTCGGGTTGGGGCGCCTGAGAAGCTTCGTCCAACTGGATGTATTCGCCGGAGACGTAGCCGATATACGGATCCACGCTGATGTGATACCAGCCGTCGGCCTTGATTTCCAGCACATTTACGATCGTGCCCTTGGAAAGGGTGGTGAGTACCGGTGCGTCTTTGGCGGAATTAGAGCGCAGACGCAGACCGCCCTGGGCGGTGACGGTACCGGTGCGGTCTGTAGACAAAGTTGCTTCGTCCATACGGATATATTCCCGGGAAACATAGCCGGTGTGGTTGTCCACCGTGACCTGATACCACTCGTCATCAATGGTCGCGGTCACGTCCACTACGGTGCCCTTGGACAAGGTCTTGACCACGGCAGAAGTGGTGTCGGCCTTGGCGCGCAGACGCAGACCGCCCTGGGCGGTGACAGTGCCGGGAGCGGCAAGGGCGGAGCCAGCCAGCGTACTGGCGGCCAGCGCCACG
>JAGBTC010000308.1 GCA_017631545.1 Oscillospiraceae bacterium | reverse complement strand
CTATTTGCGTACTTTTTTGGTAGAATGAGCCCAGAGTATGCTTCGACCGGGAGGAATCCTGCTATGAGAAAGATTTTGTCCCTTGTGCGCCGGTGTGTGGAGGACTATGATATGATCCGACCGGGGGATCGCATCGCCGTGGGTGTGTCCGGCGGAAAGGACTCGCTGGTGCTGCTGGCGGCGCTGGCCCAGCTGAGGGAGTTCTATCCCGTGCCCTTCACGGTGGAGGCGATCACGCTGGACATGGGTCATGCCGACGGACGGGAGGGAATGGACTTTTCCTCCGTGGCCGACTACTGCAAGGAACTGGATGTGCCCTACACCATTTTGAACAGTGAAATTCACCACATCATTTTTGACCTGCGTAAGGAGAAAAATCCCTGCTCCATGTGCGCCAAGATGCGCCGTGGCGCGCTGCACAATGCCCTCAAGGAAATGGGCATCTCCAAGATCGCGTTGGGTCATCACTATGACGATGCGGTGGAGACTTTTTTCCTGTCGCTGGTGTATGAGGGGCGGCTGTCCTGCTTTCAGCCGGTGACCTGGCTGGATCGCATGGAAATCAGCCAGATCCGCCCCCTGCTCTACTGCGGGGAGACCCTGATCCGCAACACCGCCAAGCGGCTGGAGCTGCCTGTGGTACACAATCCCTGTCCTGCCGACGGCAACACGCGCCGGCAGGAGATGAAAGAACTGATCTACGAGCTGAACGGCCGCTACCCCGGGCTGAAGGATCGGGTGTTCGGCGCGATGCAACGCCTGCCCCTGCCCGAGTGGGGGCCGGTCAACCCACCGTCCAGACCCATCCGGGAAGAGGAGGAGTAAGTCCATGACAAGGCTGCGCCCCACGACAAATGTCCGCTCTCTGGCGGTCTATACTGTGGTGTTCGCTCTGGCGGCGGCGCTGGTCTTTTTCCCCTTCTGGAGTCAGGGGCGTACCTTTATTTACTATTTCGCCGGGCAGGAGCGCGACGGCTTTACCCAGCACTACACCGCCTTTGTCTATATCGGCCGCTATCTGCGTGAACTGGTGGGCGGCCTGTTCCGTGGTGAGTTTGCCCTGAAGCACTTTGATTTCACCCTCGGCTACGGCGAGGATGTGATCCAGAGCCTTGGCTTTTACGGCTTCGGTGACCCCCTGATGCTGCTGTCTGCGCTGGTGCCCCAGCGGCTGGCAGGGATATTCTATCAGGGATATATCCTGTTGGAGCTGTGGCTGTCCGGCATCGCCTTTGGTGTGTTCGGCCGGGAGAAGGGGTACGCAGACGGACGGATTTTGCCCTGTGTGCTTGTCTATGTATTTTCCGGCTTTGCCCTGTGGGCAGGGCTGTGCCACCCGGAGTTTCTTGCCCCCATGATCTGGTTTCCTCTGCTGCTGACCGGCATGGAGCGCGTGCTGGCAGGAAAGCGGCCGGTGGTTCTGGCGGCGGTGACGGCGCTGTACGCGCTGACGGGCTATTACTGGCTGTTCATGGGCACCATCTTTCTGTGTCTGTACACCCTTGTCCGGGTGCTGGAGGTGCCCGGTGAGCGGCTGAGCCGCTTGTGGAATGTGTTTTGGCGCGCGGCAGGGGGCTATTTGCTGGGACTGTGTCTGGCAGCGCCCATTTTCCTTCCCAATGTGATGGGCTTTCTGCAGTCCAACCGGGTGGGGGGCGACAAGGCAATGCCTGCCCTGTTTGCCGATTGGGAGCAGGTTAAAGGAAGCTTTTTGTCCCTCATCGGGGCAGGGGAGTGGAATTTTGCTGCACTGGGGGCGGCGGTACTGCCTGCCGCCGCGCTGCTGCTGACGCAAAAGGAGCGAAAGTACCGGGGGCTGCAGGTGCTTACCGGGCTGCTGGCGCTGTTTGCGGTAATGCCCGTGTGTGGCTGGCTGTTTAATGTGGGGGCGTATGAGACGACCCGGTGGTATGTATTTTCCAACTTCTTTGCGGTGCTTGTGCTGCTGAGTATGCTGGACAAGCTGACTTCGCCCAAACGCGCTGCTGTGTCGGTGTACCTTGGGGTGGTGCTGCTGTACGGCTGGGCGGCGCTGGACGCAGGCTGGCAGCAGTGGGGGGTGTCCTTTGCTGCGTTGGCGGTGACGGCGCTGGTGCTGCCTTTGTGGGGGCTGACCGGGCGGCGCGTGAGCGCGGTGGGGCTGACGGCGTTGATGCTGATCAGCGTGACCCTCAACGCCCATCAGGCGTTGTTCGGCTACCGGGATATGTTTGCCCCGACGGGGCTGGTGGAGGAGCAGACGGCCGCCATGCCCGGAAACGCCGTCCCCTTGGGGGAGGTGTGGCAGCGGCTGGATCAGGATTACCGGGAAAATCCCAACGCCTCCATGCTGCTGGATCGGGCAGGGGTCTCCTCCTACTTCAGCACCTCCAACGGGAATACCGCCCGTTTTTTGACCGAAATGGAGCTGCCCCTGCACAACAAGGTGCTGTTTCCCGACCTGAACGGGCGCTGGGGGCTGCACACGGTGCTGGCCACCCGCTGGTTTGCCGGGCAGGAGGGACGCACCCCACCCTACGGATACACCCCGGTGTCCGAGGGCGTGTGGGAGGACACGGGGGTCTTGCCCCTTGGCTTTGCTTATGATACCGTAATCGCCGAACAGGAGTGGGCGGCCATGTCCGCGTTGGAGCGGCAGGAGCGGCTGGTGCAGGGGGCGTATGTGCCCGGACTTGAACCGGAAGGACAGCTGCCCCAAAGCAAGCTTGTCTGCGTGGACATCCTCCGCGTGGAGGAGCAGGGCGTCAGCTGGCAGGAAAAGGAGCTGAACGCATGGCAGGCAGGGGGAGAACTCACCCTGCACTTTGACGGCCTTGCCAACAGCGAGACCTATCTGCGGCTGGACGCGCCTGCGGTGAAGTGGGGGGAGAGCAGCAGCTTTTCCTTCACGGTAACGGCGCAGGAGGACACGCGCAGCTATGTGCTGTCCAGCGAGCATTTCCTTTGGCACAGTGAGCAGGAGGGGATCCTGCTCCATCTGGGCTATCATGAGAAGGGATTGGAGCAGGTCACCCTTACCTTTGACCGCCCCGGCGGACTGGCCGCCCGGGCGCTGGAGGTGTGGTGCCTGCCCATGGGTGATTTTGCTGCTCAACGGGACGCTCTGCGTGCAGAAAGTCTGACGGATGTGACGGTGGACACGGACCGCATCACCGGCTCGGTCACCACGGCCGGAACGCGGGTGCTGGCCTTTGCCATTCCCCACAGCCCCGGCTGGCAGGTCTATGTGGACGGCGCGCGGATGCCCACCCTCAAGGTCAACGACCTGATGCTGGGGGTGCAGCTGGACGCAGGGACACATTCGGTGCAGCTGCGCTATCATTCCCCCGGCTTCGGCGCGGGACTTGTCCTGTGCGGTGCAGGACTTGTTTGTCTCTCCCTGCTGCTGCGCCGACCGACGAAAGACAGAAAGGCGGAATAGATTATGGACAATATCGCGGTGCTGATCCCGTGTTATAACGAAAGCCAGACCATCGCTCAGGTGGTGCGTGATTTTCGCGCGGCCTTGCCCGAAGCGGCTATCTATGTCTACGACAACAACTCCACCGACGGCAGTGCTGAGCTTGCCCGTCAGGCAGGCGCCATCGTACGCCATGAGTACAAGCAGGGCAAGGGCAATGTGATCCGCCGTATGTTCCGGGAGGTGGACGCCCGGTGTTACCTTATGGTGGACGGGGACAACACCTACCCGGCCGACCGTGCGCCGGAGATGGTGCAGCTGGTGCTGGAGCGGCAGGCGGACATGGTGGTGGGCGACCGGCTTTCCTCCACCTATTTCACCCAGAACAAGCGCCCCTTCCACAACAGCGGCAACACCATGGTGCGCTTTTTCGTCAACCGCCTGTTTGGCAGCGACATCCGGGACATCATGACGGGCTACCGCGCCTTCAGCTACCCCTTCGTCAAGACCTATCCCGTGCTGTCCAAGGGGTTTGAGATCGAAACGGAAATGACCATCCATGCGGTGGACAAGAATATGCAGGTGGAAAATGTGGTGGTGGAATACCGGGATCGACCCCAGGGCAGCGTGTCCAAGCTGAACACGGTGTCCGACGGGCTGCGTGTGCTGCGTACCATCAGTACTCTGTTCCGGGACTATCGGCCTATGCAGTTTTTTACCCTGCTGGCGGCGGCGCTGCTGGCGGTCAGTCTGGGCTTTTTTATCCCGGTGCTGGTGGAGTACACCCAAACCGCGCTGGTGCCCCG
>JAGBTC010000307.1 GCA_017631545.1 Oscillospiraceae bacterium | reverse complement strand
GCATCTGGAGGACTCCGAGAAAAAGAGTAAGGCGACCGGCTTGGAATAATTTACCCCTTGTAAAACCGATGCCCACATATTAGAATTATTACATCACAACCACGTGACAGCCGAAGGGGTAGTCAGGAGCCGCTCCGAGATTCGTTTCTCGGGGCGGTTCTCCTATTCTGTGGTCAAAGTTTCCCTTATGTTTTCCCTTTACGCACTTTTCGTTCTTTATATCCCGTTGTACTTAATTGCATGAAACTCCGCATATATGCCCGATATAGCCTTACCGTTTTTACTTAATTTAACACGCTTTCTGGGTCGGCTATAATTCGAGTCCCTTCGGGCGTGCCAAAAGACCTGTCACCCATTCGGGCGACGGGTCTTTTGTTCTTTCCTGCACGAAGGGACTCGAACCCTGAGAGGGTGAGCGGCGGTCACAGGACATGCCGGTGGCATGTCCTGCGCCGCGAAGTCCGCAGCGGCTACGCCGCAAGGACGGCAGACGCGCAAGCGGCTGCGTCCCTTCGGGCGTGCCTCGTCCTCGCAGGCTATATATCGTTCGCATCCGCATAAATGCGGACGCTCATTCATTCCGCCGCTCGTCCTCTCCCCACACGACCCACTCCGATTGGCTCGTGTGGGGTCCCCGTTGCGTCACCCATTCGGGCGACGGGTCTTTTGTTCTTTTTCAAGCAAAAAAGCAGACGACCGCAACTGCGATCATCTGCTTTTGGTGGACCTAATCGGGATCGAACCGACGACCTTACGGATGCGAACCGTACGCTCTCCCAGCTGAGCTATAGGCCCAAATGCACGCTACATTATAAAGCAATCCACCCGGTTTGTAAAGAGTCTTTTTGAGATTATTTTCAAATAAGCCGTTGATAATTCCTGAAAGGTATAGTAAAATATGTTGTACTGGCTTTCCCCGGTGTGGGGCAAGGCCGCACTAGTCGGGGAGTTAGCGGTGCCCTGTACCTGCAACCCGCTGCAGCAGGGATGAATCCCGGCCCCCGGACGCATACTGTACCGTCTGACCGTCTTAAGCAGTGATGATGGACCGGTCCCACGCAACGGGATCCCGTGAACCGTGTCAGGTGGGGAACCAAGCAGCACTAAGCGGATCTTCCCGTGTGCCGTGGGGATGCCGTTTCTGAGCCGGCTGGGCCGGTAACGGGTATAGTATGTGCTTCAAAGGCCGGTGTGCGGTCTTGCCCTGAATCGGGCAGATAAAAACGCAGTCGCCATTCGCGCCTGCGTTTTTTCGTAGGAGGTTTTGTCCATGTATCAGGCTCTGTATCGCAAATGGCGTCCCCGTACCTTCGAGGATGTGGTGGGACAGACCCATATCACCGATACCCTGCGTCGGCAGGTGGCAGGCGGACGGCTGTCCCACGCCTATCTGTTCACCGGCACCCGGGGCACGGGCAAGACCACCTGCGCCAAGATCCTGTCCCGGGCGGTCAACTGCCACCACCCTGTGGACGGCGATCCGTGCAATCAGTGCCCGGCCTGTCTGGGCATCGAAAGCGGCGCCATTTTGGATGTGCTGGAGCTGGACGCCGCCTCCAACAACGGCGTGGATCAGGTGCGCGCCCTGCGCGATGAGGCGGTGTACACCCCGGCCGCCGTACGCAAACGCGTTTATATCGTGGACGAGGTGCATATGCTCTCCACCGCCGCCTTCAACGCCCTGCTGAAAATTCTGGAGGAGCCGCCCGAACACCTGATGTTCATTCTGGCCACCACCGAGCTGCATAAGGTGCCCGCCACCATCAAATCCCGTTGCCAGCAGTTCGCCTTCAAGCGCATCCTGCCCGGCGACATTGCCGACCGGCTGGCCTTCGTGGCCAAGCAG
>JAGBTC010000306.1 GCA_017631545.1 Oscillospiraceae bacterium | reverse complement strand
CAAAGGCTAAGAAGTGGCTGGCTGAGCACAAGCTGGCCATCACGTCCCTGGAGCTGTCCGCTGCAGACCTGTCCAAGCTGGACCGCAATATCGGCAGCTATCACACCGGTGATATGGTGCCGGTGGTAAGTAAGCCCCACGGCGTCAATGACCTTTTTCAGCTGACTGACCGCACCACCGACTGGCTGGATCCGGCCGGCGGTAGTAAGGTGAGTCTGGGTAAAACCCGGACCAGTTTGGTGGGTCTGGACGTGGCTGGTGACCGGCAGAGTGCCAGCAACCTGGACAAGGTCAAGCAGGAAATTACTACCAACTATAAAAACGGTATTGCCAACGCCGTCGCTGAGACTGAGCGCGTCATGTCCTCCCTCATCGACCAGGCGGCGGATAGTATCATTTTAAGCGTAGAGGGTAAATATACCAGCCAGTCGGAACTGGAGGAGCTGCGGGAAACCCTGCGGTCTGAGCTGAGCGTGCTGGAAAGTGCTATCACCATGCAGGTCACGGCGGCCACTGAGCGCATCGAGGAAGTGGACGGCGACCTGCAGACCAAGTTCAACACCATAACAAAATACTTCACCTTTGACATTAATGGTATGACCATCGGCGCGGTGGATAACCCCAACAAGGTCGTCATCGACAACGATGAAATTTGTATCATGGTCAACGGTGTGGCTGTCCAGAAGTTCGACGCTACTGGCCGGGCTAAGATCCCGGAGCTGGACATCACGAAGGCGCTCAACCTGTTCGGCTATCTAATCGAGCAGGACACCAGCGGCAACGTCAATTGTGAATATATGGGAGGTTAAGACATGGCAAGCGGATCTATATCTCTGACCTCCAGTAAAGCCTGGAGTGGCAGGATTGACTGGGATTCCACCCCAAACCCGTCCGGCAATTATTCCGAAGTGTATATATACGCCTGTATGTGGAAAACAGACGGGTACCTCACCTCCAGCAACAGCCCCACCAGCGGCACCATCACCGTAAACGGCGAGAGCTACGACCTGCAAGGTATCAAGGAATTTAAGACCGAGGTTTGTATTTTTGCGAAGGCCGTCCGTGTCGACCATAATAGTGACGGTTCCAAGTCCATAAGTATCAGTCTGACCTGCAAGGGCCAGGCCAACACGTCCCTGTCTGGCTACACCCTGAGCGGCACCGGCACCGCTGTGCTGGACACCATCCCCCGGAAATCGTCTTTTTATGTGGGCGGATCTAATGGCTACCCCCTGGGCAGCCCGCTGGAATTTACCATCAACCCGGAAAGCTCAGATTTTACGCACGCCATCACCTACAACTGCGGCGACGCCTCCGGCACCATCACCTCCAAGACCAGCGAGACCGAGGTGGAGTGGACGCCTCCGCTGAGTCTGGCGGAGCAGAACACGTCCGGCACGTCTCTGACGCTGAACGTCACTCTGACGACCTACAGCGGCAGCACCGCGGTCGGCACGTCGAGCATGACGCTGCGCCTCACCATTCCCAAAAGTGTGGCGCCGACTGTCACCGTGGAGGTCTCTGACTATAATGACCACTTTAAGACCTACGGCGCCTATATCCAGGGTCAGTCCGCACTGGCGGTGAAGCTGACAACGGCCGGCGTGTATGGTTCGGATATTACCAGCACGAAGGTGGAGGTGGACGGTCAGACCCTAACAGGTGAGGACATAACCACGGAAGTGCTGAAAACCGCTGGCACCATCCAGCTGGTGGCCACTGTAAAGGATAGCCGAGGCATAACTGGGACGGCCACGGTGAGCCTGACCGTTTTGGCCTATGAGCCGCCGAAGGTCACCGACCTGGTCGTCAGCCGCTGCACCAAGTATGCAGAAGCTGACCCAAAGGGCGCGTATTTGATGGCGCAGTATAGCGCGGTCGTCGCATCGCTGGACGGGAAAAACAGCGCGACATATACGCTACATTATAAGAAAACGACCGAGGACTACTATACGACCGAGGAGCTGGACGCCCTGACCGGTGTGTATGTAGCGACTAACATGCTGACCGTTTTTGCAGCAGATACCTCAGCCACCTACGACGTCATGCTGGTCGTGGCGGACAACTTCACCGAGGTGACAAAGAGCGGCATCGGCCAGTCTATCAGTAAGCTGTGGTCCATTCTGACCCGTGGTGCTGGTTTTGCTTTTGGCAAGGTGGCGGAGCTTGCCTATACCCTGGACATGGGCTGGCGCATCCACATGAACGGCAATAAAATCACCGGTCTGGGCGCTCCGGCCGATGACGACGACGCGGTAAACAAGAAGTACGCGGATGACCTCAAAGCATACACAGACGAAAAGGTGGCCAGCGTCTACCCCGTGGGAGCTATTTACCTGTCAACCGTTTCCACTTCTCCGGCCAGTCTTTTCGGCGGAACGTGGGAGCAGATCCAGGACCGTTTCCTTCTGGCTGCAGGTGAGACATACACCGCAGGGAAAACGGGCGGCGAAGCTACGCACACGCTAACCATTGCCGAAATGCCAAGTCACAACCACTGGGGCGTATATAGACCTTACTGGTATCAGCATGATGAAACCGGACAGGCATCCGGTGTCGGTGACGGGACATCTTCAAACCAGTTATATACCGATAATGCTGGTGGCGGTGATGCGCATAACAATATGCCCCCTTATTTGGTGGTATATGTCTGGAAACGGATAGCGTAAGGAGGTCAAGGCATGAAAATCATTGACGAAAAAGGTGCCACCCTCACAACCTTCGACCCTTCTCTGGGTCGTCTGGTGCCCGACCGGGTACTCATCGCGCGCCACCCTGCGGTGGAGGCGGTGGCTGAGGTCTGGCACTATGAGACGGTGAAGGAATACCCCAACGGCGGCAAGGACGCGGTAAAGGTCATCGACACTCCTGGCGTCGAGGCTGTAGAGGCCTGGGACGAATACGAGGTGGTTATGCGTTTCATTACCTACACCGCGGAGGAGCTGGCCGAAAGGGAGGCCAACCGGAAGCCCACCACGGCGGAGCAGATCGCTGAGCTGCAGGAGGCCTTGGAGATGCTGCTGTCGGGGGTGACTGAATGAGTCCGGAACTGAAAGCGAAAATTTTGGCCTATAACCGCGCCGCAGCTGAACGGCGCGAAAAGGCCGAGGACCTGGACGTCATCGTGGCGCAGCTGATGAAGCTGCCGCCCGGCCAGCTGAAAAAGGTGCTGACCGATGAGGTGCTGACGGTCCTGGCTAAGTACGGCGTCAATCTAAACTAAAAAAATATGAGGTGATAACAATGGCAGTAAAAACCTATAAAAAGGCAGATACTACCATGCTGTCAGAATATTTCAGTGTTTACGAGTTCCGCTGCGGTCTGGGCAGCCCCTGCAGCTGCCCCACCACGCTGATCGACGACCAGCTGGTGGTCTATTTGACAAAGATCCGGGAGCACTTCGGCGCCCCGGTGACCATCACCAGCGGCTACCGCTGCCCGTCCTACAATAGCCGCCCGAGCGTGGGCGGTGCCACCGGGTCCAGGCATACGAAGGGCCAGGCCTGTGACATCGTCGTGAGGGGCGTGGCTCCGCGCAAGGTGGCTGCCTTCGCTGAAAGCATCGGCGTCCTGGGTATCGGCCTTTATGAGACGGGCGGGGACGGCTATTTTGTCCACATCGACACCCGCACCACCAAGTCGTTCTGGTATGGCCAGGCGCAGGAGTGGCGCAGCACCTTCGGCGGAGCGGCTGCAGCGGGATCCGCTGCCAAGCCTTCGACCTCTGCCGACCCGGATGACTCCAGCACCTACACGCTGGAGCAGTTTATCCGCAACGTGCAGGAGGCCTGCGGTGCAGCTGTGGATGGTGTGGCAGGCCCCGAAACCCTGGACAAGACCGTGACTCTGTCTATGAAGGTGAACATCTCCCACGCGGCCGTGGAGGCCGTCCAGCGCCGCCTGCTGGCCCTGGGCTACTCTGAGGCGGGCAGCGTGGACGGCGTGGCCGGCCAGAAGTTCGACCAGGCTGTGAAGCGTTTCCAGCGTGAGCACGACTGCGAGGAAGACGGTGAGGTCACCGCTAAAAATAAGACCTGGCGCGAACTGCTGGGCATGAACTAAAGGAGGGCACGCCGATGGGCCTGAAAGAAATCGCAAGCATAGCCCTGAGCATCACCCAGGTGGTCACCTGCGCGGTGCTGCTCATCAAACCTTTACGGGAGAAGGTCACGGGAATCGAGGATATGCGGGAAGGCCAGCGCTGCCTCCTGCGGTCCAAAATTGTGCGGACGTACTACCACAATATCCACGACCACACTCT
>JAGBTC010000305.1 GCA_017631545.1 Oscillospiraceae bacterium | reverse complement strand
CTGGAGCAGGAGTTGCGTATTCTGCTGCTGCCCCGGGACCCCAACGATGAGAAGAATGTCAGTTTGGAGATCCGCGCCGGCGGGGGCGGGGAGGAGTCGGCGCTGTTTGCCCAATCACTGTACCGGATGTACTCCATGTATGCCGAGCGCTGCCATTGGAAAACCGAGATCAACAGCGTAAACGAAACGGAACTGGGTGGATTGAAGGAGATCTCCTTTACCATCGAAGGGGAAGGGGCATACTCCCGGCTGAAGTTTGAAAGCGGCGTGCATCGGGTGCAGCGTGTGCCCGAGACCGAGTCGGGGGGACGGGTGCATACCTCGACCGTCACGGTGGCGGTGCTGCCGGAGATGGATACGGTGCAGGTTCACATCGATCCATCCCAGGTGGAGATGCAGGTGTTCCGCGCCTCGGGCGCAGGTGGTCAGCATGTGAACAAGACCTCCTCCGCCGTACGCCTGATCCACAAGCCCACCGGCATTGTGGTGGAATGTCAGCAGGAGCGCAGCCAGTTCCAAAACCGGGACAAGGCCATGCGGCTGCTGGCCTCCCGCCTGTACGAGCAGGAGCAGGAGCGCCTGTGGGGTCAGCAGACCGAGCAGCGGCGCAGTCAGGTGGGCAGCGGTATGCGAAACGAACGCATCCGCACCTATAATTTTCCTCAGGGTCGGGTCACCGACCACCGCATCGGACTGACCCTGTATCAGATCGAAAGCGTGATGAACGGCGATCTGGAGGGGGTCATCGGGCCGCTGATGGCCGCCGATCAGGCCGAGCGGCTCAAGCAGCAGGAATAACAACGGGAGAGAAAACGATATGATGGAACTGTATGTGCATTACACTGCGCTGCCCGAGGGCATGGCGCTGGAGGATGTGGTCGAGGGGCTGAACGAGGTCATGGACGACGGCGGCGTGGTCTGCGGCGGATTGAGCCATGAACAGGGCGGCGGCCGCATCGATATGGAGCTGGAGGACGAGAAGATGAATCCCAAGCTGGCACAGGGAGCGGTCAAGAGCTATGTGCAGCGGGTGAACTTTCCCCGTGACACGGTCATCGAGCTTGGAGGAATGAAGATCAATGCATACGCATGAACGCTTCACCCATGTGATTTTTGATCTGGACGGTACTGTGCTGGACACCCTGCAGGATCTGGCCGAGAGCGTCAATTGGGTGTGTGAGCGTTTTGGCTGGCCTACCCATCAGCCAGAAAAATACAAGTACTTTGCCGGTAACGGCGTGGGTAAGATGCTGGAGCGTGCCACACCGCCGGAGGCGAAAATCCCCGGCGTGTGGGAGCAGGTGCAGGAGCAGTTTTACGCCTATTACGCACTGCACAAGCAGGACAACACCTGCCCCTATGCGGGGATGCCCGGGGTGATAGAGCGGCTGAAGGAACAGGGTGTGTCCATCGCCGTGCTGACGAACAAGCCAAATGAGCCTGCCCGGGCGGTCATGGAACATTACTACCCCGGTATGTTTCCCTTTGTGCAGGGTGCCATGCCCGACCTGCCCGTCAAGCCCGATCCTACGCTGCTCAAACGGCTGATGGAGCGCATGGGCGCAAAGCCGGAGACCACCCTGTTTGTGGGTGACAGCGATGTGGATATGCACACGGCGAAAAACGGCGGTCTGCATAGCTGCGGCGTGCTGTGGGGATTTCGTACCCGGGAGGAACTGGAGAGGGAAGGCGCAACCTATATTGTCTCCACTCCCGAGGAGCTTGTGCCCATCATTCTGGGTGAGAATTAACTGGAGTTTTTGCTGTGGAAACGAAGTATCTGACACAAACAGAGTTACATACCGCCGCGTGCTTGCTGAAGGAAGGTGCGCTGGTGGGTATCCCAACCGAGACGGTGTATGGTCTGGGTGCCAACGGCCTTGACGAGGCTGCGGTGCGCGGTATTTTTGCCGCCAAGGGAAGGCCGCAGGACAATCCGTTGATTTTGCACATTCCCTCCGCCGATTGGCTGCAGCGCTACTGCCGGGACATTCCGCCTGCGGCATACGCGCTGGCTGAGCGCTTCTGGCCCGGGCCGCTGACCATGATCCTGCCCCGGAAGGCCTGCGTGCCCGACGTGGTGACGGCAGGACTGGACACGGTGGGGGTGCGCTGTCCCGACCATGAGGTCTGTCGGCAGATCATCCGTCTTGCCGATGTGCCGGTGGCAGCGCCCTCGGGCAACCGCTCGGGAAAGCCCAGCCCTACCCGGGTGGAGCATATGCGTGAGGATATGGACGGCAGAGTGGACGCCATTGTGGACGGAGGCCCCTGTCGGGTGGGGGTGGAGTCCACCATCATCGACCTGACATGTACCCCGCCGCGGCTGCTGCGTCCGGGCGGCATCACGCTGGAGCAGCTGCGCGAGGTACTGGGACAGGTGGAAATCGACCCGGCGGTGGTGCGCGGTATGAAGGCAGGGGAGAAGCCCCGTGCCCCGGGCATGGCTTACCGCCACTACGCCCCCGAGGCACCGGTCACTGTGGTGTCCGGCGCGCCGGAAAAAACGGCGGCCTATATCGCCCAACATGCCGGCGAGCAGGACGGGGTGCTGTGCTTTGATGAGTATATTGCCCTGTTTCCTGTGCAGGACAGCCGCCGGCAGGTGAAGTATCTTGGCCCGTCGGGGGATAAGGGAGCGCAGGCGCACAACATTTTTGACGCGCTGCGCGCTTTCGACCACACAAAGGTGACCGCCATCTGGGCCCAATGCCCGGACGAGCGGGATATCGGCCTTGCGGTGGCCAACCGGCTGAATAAGGCGGCGGGCTTTCGCATTATCGAGGTGTAAGCTATGAAGGTCATCGGCATCACCGGCCCCACCGGGGCAGGGAAAACTACCGCCCTGATGGAGTTTGAGAAGCTGGGCGGCGCGGTGATCGACTGCGATGCGGTCTATCACGAATTGCTGCAAAACAATGTTGCGTTACAAAACGAACTGTACCGGCGCTTTGGCACGCTGACTGACGAACAGGGCGTGTTTGACCGCAAGAAGCTGGGCGCGGTGGTATTCCGTGATCCGGCCGCCCTTGCCGACCTGAACGCCATCGTTACCCCACACATCGGACGGGCGGTGGCACAGACGCTGGAGGGCGTTCGTGCCGCGGGCAAGACAGCTGCCGCGGTGGACGGCATCACCATCATTGAAAGCGGACTTGCCGCCCTGTGTGACACCACGGTGGCGGTGGTCGCACCGGTGGACGAGCGGGTGCGCCGCATCTGCCTGCGGGAAGGAATTTCCGAGGAATATGCCCGTACTCGGGTCGCAGCACAGAAAACAGAGGATTGGTTTCGGGCAAACTGTGAGCATACGCTGGTCAACGATTGCCGTGAGACGCGGCAGTTCGCCCAACGCGCCCGTGACCTGTTTGAGCGGATTTTGAACGATGGATAACGAAGGAGGAATTCTCATGTCGGATAAAAAGGAAAAAACCTACGGCGATCAGCTGCGGGAGCAGCTGCTGTACAAGCGCAAGAACGGCTATGACCGGCTGGCAGAGGGCGAGCTGGAGAAGATGGAGGCCTACTGCCAGGGCTACAAGGCCTTTTTGGACGCAGGCAAGACCGAGCGCGAGT
>JAGBTC010000304.1 GCA_017631545.1 Oscillospiraceae bacterium | reverse complement strand
GATGTGGAGCCCAAGACCATCGTTGCCTGCCTGGTTCAGGCGGCCGATGCTATCTCCGCCGCTCGCCCCGGCGCGCGCCGCGAGAATCTGGAGAACTACATCAAGCGGCTGGAGCAGCTGGAGGAGATCACCTCTTCCTTCAACGGCGTGGAGAAGTCTTACGCCATTCAGGCCGGCCGCGAGGTTCGCATCATGATCAAGCCCGAGGTGGTCAGCGAGGATCAGATGGTCATTTTGGCCCGGGACATTGCCAAGAAGATCGAGGAAGAGATGGAATACCCCGGTCAGATCAAGGTCAACCTCATCCGCGAGACCAAGGCAGTGGAATTTGCCAAGTAAATACCCCCGGTTTCACCGCCGCCCCACAGGAAATCCTGTGGGGCGGTTTTTTGTGCTGTCCGGGGAGGAACGGTGCATTGTTTTTTGCCCCGGAATGCCGTATAATAAAGAAGAAGTTTCAAAAGGGGGACCTGGATCATGCTGCTGAATGTACTGGCTGTAGGTGATGTGGTAGGGGACGCGGGGCTGGACTTTCTCAGCCGCACCCTGCGCTCGCTGAAAAAGGAGCATAGCGTGCATTTTACCGTGGTCAACGGGGAAAATGCCTCCATGGTTGGCATCCTGCCCCGGCAGGCGCTGGACATCTTTGATGCCGGCGCGGATGTGATCACGCTGGGCAACCACACCTGGAACAAAATGCAGATCGCCGATCGGCTGGACAGTGAGCCGTGCATCCTGCGCCCGGCCAACTTTGCCCCGAAGCTGCCCGGACGGGGCTACGGCGTGTATAAGGGGCCGGAGGGGCTTCGTATCGGGGTGCTGTGCCTGATGGGACGGCTGAATCTCAACGCCCATTTGGACAGTCCGTTTACCACGGCCGACGCCCTGCTGGAAAACAGCGGCGCGGACATTGTGCTGTGCGATTTCCATGCGGAAATTACAAGTGAAAAGGGCGCCATGGGCTGGTATCTGGACGGGCGGGTGCAGGCGGTGTGGGGCACCCATACCCATGTGCCCACCGCCGACACCCAGATCCTGCCCAAGGGCACTGGCTTCGTGTCCGATCTGGGCATGACCGGCCCGGCTCGGTCGGTGCTGGGTATTCGCCCGCAGGATTCCATCAATCTGTTTTTGGGCGGCCTGCCCCGCCGGTTTGAGCCGGCGGACGGCCCCTGCCGGCTGGACGCCTGCCTGTTCACCATTGACACCGACACCAAAAAATGTGTGCAGGTGCGCCGGGTGGATGTGTGTGAGTAAAGAAAAAGGGAGGGATACTCCGTGCTGAAAGTGATCCATGCCGCCGACCTGCATCTGGACAGCCCCTTTGCCGCGCTGTCGCCGGAGCGGGCGGCTCAGCGCAGAGAGGAGCTGCGCCGGCTGCCCCAGCGGCTGGCCGACCTTGCCAACGAGCGGCAGGCCGATCTTGTCCTGCTGGCAGGCGATTTGCTGGACGGGGCGCGCTGCACCCGGGAGACGGCGCTGGAGCTGGCCCGTGCCCTGGGGCGCATCCAGGCCCCGGTGTTCATTGCCCCGGGCAACCACGACCCCTATACGGCCGCATCGTTGTACGCCCAGCCCATCTGGCCGGACAATGTACATATCTTCACTTCCCCCGTCCCGGAGGGGGTGGTGCTGGAGCATTTGGGCTGCACGGTGTACGGTGCGGCCTTCACCCGGGAACACCCCGAACAGGGTGTGCTGGAGGGCTTTCATGCCGAAGCGAACGGTGGACTGAGTCTGATGGTCGCCCACGGAAACACCATGGGCGAGGACTACGGAGGAATCACTCCGGCTCAGATCGGGGACAGTGGGCTGACCTATCTGGCGCTGGGACACATCCATCAGGGCAGCGGTCTGCAGCGTGCCGGGGACACCGTTTGGGCCTACCCCGGCTGCCCGGAGGGCCGCGGCTTTGACGAGACCGGGGACAAGGGCGTGCTGGAGGTTACTTTGGATGGGGGACAGGTGCAGGCGCAATTTCTGTCCCTGTGCTGCCGGCGGTATGAGATACTGGATGTAGACATCACCGATGCGGACGATGTGCTCTCCTGGGTGGAACGCTCGCTGCCTGCCCGGACGCAGGAGGACATTTTGCGCCTTCGCCTTGTGGGGGAGGGTGAGATCTCCCCGACCCTTCTGGCGCGGCTGGAGCGGGCGCTTGCGCCCCGGTGCTACGCGCTGGAGGTGCAGGATCGCACGCGCGCGCCCCGGCAGCTGTGGGCACGGGCAGGGGAGGACAGCCTGACAGGGCTGTTTCTGGCCGCCCTGAAGGACTGCCCCGAGGGCGAGCTGCGAGAGCTGGCTGTGCGCTTTGGCCTGTCCGCGCTGGAGCAGGGGGAGGATGTGTCACCATGAAGATCATAGAGATGACAGCCACCTTTGGCAAGCTGAACCGGGCGAAACTGAAGCTGGAGGACGGGCTGAACGTAATCTGTGCCCCCAATGAGAGCGGGAAATCAACCTGGTGCGCCTTCCTGCGCGCCATGTTTTACGGAATTTCCACCCGGGAACGGGATAAAAAAGGGGTACTGGCGGAGAAAAATCGCTGGCAGCCCTGGTCGGGTGCGCCCATGGAAGGGGAAGTGCGCCTTGTCTGGCAGGGGAAGGAGATCACCCTGCGCCGCTTTAACCGGGGCAGCGTGCCCTTTGGTGGCTTTTCCGCCGTGTATACTCACACCCAAGAGCCGGTGCCCGGGCTGACCGGGGACAACTGTGGCGAGATGCTGCTGGGTGTGGGGCGTGAGGTGTGGGAGCGGTCTGCCTTCATCGGCCAGACCCCCACCCTTGCCATTGACGGCACGCCCGAACTGGAACGGCGCATCGCTGCGCTGGTCACCACCGGGCAGGAGGATGTCTCCTTTTCCCAGACCGAGCAGCAGCTGCGCCTGTGGCAGCGCCGCCGCCGCCACAACCGCACCGGCTTGATTCCCAAGCTGGAGGAGGAGCTGGCGCAGGTGCAGGACCGGTTGGAGCAGGTGGCTTCGGCGCAGGAGCGTGTGACCCGGGGCGCAGAGGAGTGTATCGCGCTGGAGCAGGAGCTGACCCTGCTGCAGGAGGAGGAGCAAATTCATCGGCGGCTGGCTCGCCGCCGATTGAATGAAAGCTACGCCCACGCGCTGGAGGAGCGCGCACTGGCGCAGCAGGAGACCCAGCGGCTGGAGAACGCGCGCCGGGCGCTTGGGACGCTGCCCGACCGGGCGGCGCTGGAACAGCTGCGTACCCGGCTGCTGCGTCTTGCCCTGCAGGAGGAGGCCTGTGACGCGGATGAGCCGGAGCAGGAGGCGCTTTCTGCCCCGGCCGGCTTTGCCGGCATGGATGCAGCCCAGGCCCTTGCCTATGCCTATGAGTGTCAGCAGCAGGGAGAGCGCCTGCAGGCGCAGCTGGAGGACGGCGTGCGCCGGCGCTGGCTGTGTCTGCTGCCCGGAGTGGGCTTGGCCGTGGGATTGGCGGCAAGCGCCCTGTGGCTGACCCGGTGGCAGCCGCTGCTGTGGGCGGCGGCCGGAGTGGCCCTTGTGGCGGTAAGCGGTCTGCTGCTGTGGTGGAATGGGCGAAGCCTTCGCCGCCGGAGGGAGGAGCTGGAACGCCTGCTGCGGCCCTTTGGGGTGCAGCGGCCGGAGGAGATCGTGCCCCCGGCGCAGGAGTATCACGCCCGAGCGCAGCAGCGCCAGCACAGCCGGGAGCAACGCTTGGAACGGCAGCAGCAGCTGGAGCAGGAGCGCGAGCCCCTGCTGGCACAGGTGCGCGCCTTTGTCCCGCAGGTACATACGGCGGCCGATGCCCTGCCGGCGGTGGAACGGGCGCTGGCGCTGGAGCAGGAGCTGGAGCACAGCCGCGCCCGGCTGAACACGGCCAAGGGTCACTGCCGTGTGCTGGAGGAACAGGGGGCGCAGGCGTTGGACACGCTGGAGATGCTCCATCCGCCCCACCGCACCCCGGAGCAGACCGGGCAGGCCCTCGCCCACACGCAAGAGCGGCTGACGCTGGTTCGCCGGCAGACGGCCACGGCACAGGGCGAACTGCTGTCCCTGGGTGACCGGGCACAGCTGGAGGCGCGCGCGCAGGAGCTGGAAGGGCAGCGCAGCCGCCGACAGCTGGAGTATGAGGCGCTGGAGCTGGCGCTGGACTGCCTGCGCCAGGCCAACGACCGGCTGCAGGAGCGCTTTGCGCCGGAGCTGAACCGTCGGGCAGGTGAGCTGCTGCAGCAGCTGACCGGGGGGCGCTATCAGGAGCTTGCCCTCAACCGGACGATGGAGGCCAGCGTCCGCAGTGGGGAAGAGATTTTGCCCCGCAGCACCCTGACCCTGTCCCGGGGGACAGCGGACCAGGTGTATCTGGCGGTGCGACTGGCGGTGTGCCAGCTGTGCCTGGGGCAGGAGGAAGCGTCCCCACTGGTGCTGGACGATGCGTTGCTTACCTTTGACGATGAGCGAATGAAGCTGGCGCTGGACTGCCTGGCCGGGCTTGGTCGGCAGGTGGTGCTCTTCTCCTGTCAGGAGCGGGAGCTGCGGCTGGGCAAGGGACATATCCAGAGCTTGCAATCCTGAGGGAAAGTGGATATAATATCCCCAAATGAGTTTGTGCGCGGCAGCGGCGTCTGCTGTGGAGGTAGTATGATGGAAATGGAACGCAACAGCGCACCCGCCTCAAAGTGGGATGGGCTGGTGAACAATTTGTTTTACTGGGTACAGACCCTGGTGTATGCGGTGGTGGCCATCGTGCTGGTGTTCACCTTCGTGGGTCGGCTGACCCGGGTGGAGGGCAACTCCATGCTCAATACCCTGCACAACGGTGATATGCTGCTGTTGCAGTCCATTGGCTATGAGCCAAAGGTGGGCGATGTGGTGGTGCTGAACAAGACCACGGACGAGACCCTTGCCCTGCTTGGGGGTGACGCCATCGTCAAGCGAGTGGTGGCCGTGGGTGGCCAGACGGTGCGTATCGATTACAACACCAGCACCCTTTATGTGGACGAGCAGGCAGTGGACGAACCCTATGTGCGGGAATTCATGCACCTTCGTTTCGGCCCCTATTCCGGCCAGACACCCTTCGTCGTGCCCGAGGACAGCGTCTTTGTGCTGGGCGACAACCGCAACGAGTCCACCGACAGTCGGCAGGAGATGCTTGGCCCCGTCCACAAGGACTATATCCTGGGTCGTGCGGTGTGCATTCTGTTTCCCTTTTCTGATGTGAAGTGGCTGTAAAAGAAAACGAGCCGTCCGGCAAAAGCCGGACGGCTCGTTTTGTGTGGATCAAATCCCGATGGCCAAATAGTGATACTCCTTGTCTTTGGTGTTCAGCTGCGAAAATGCGTTGTGTTTGTTATACCAGGAGATGCTGTTGTTCGTCCAGGAGAAATACATGGTATAGTCGGACGAGGAACGATCGGGAGCCACATATTGGGTGTTTCCGGAATGAACCAGTACGAATAGGTCGCTTAAGTCGCCTTGGAAGCTGAAAAACAGCTTGGGCTTGAAAGGAAATGTGAGGGTGACGGGGTTGGCCTCGCCGTATGTGCCGGTGCCCGTATAGCTGCCCGTGGCCAGCCGGAGCCGGTTGTTTTCCAGCGCGGTCAGCGCCTGCTCCACCTTTCGGTTGTCCGCGTTGAAATCTTCCATCTGTACCGGGTCATCCAGAGACCACTGGTTGAGCTGATAGTGTTCGGTGTGGTTGCTTGCCATATTGTGATCCTCCTTTGTGATGTATGGGAAAAGTCCCTCTAACTATGGGGACAAACCGGGTCAAATGTGGACGAAGGCGTCCACATTTGCGAAAAAAACTTTTCAGCGCCGTGCGGATGTGCTATGATGG
>JAGBTC010000034.1 GCA_017631545.1 Oscillospiraceae bacterium | reverse complement strand
TCCTGCTCAAGCGCGGCCTTTCCAGCACCTATGAGGAGTGGATCATGTCTGCGGAATACATCATGGCCGCAGGCAACGAGAATGTGATTTTGTGCGAACGGGGTGTTCGCACCTTCGAGACCCAGACACGCAACACGCTGGATGTGTCCGCCATTCCGACCATCAAGCGCATGAGCCATCTGCCCATCGTGGTGGATCCCTCCCACTCCGGCGGTTACCACTGGCTGGTGGAGCCGTTGGCCATGGCGGCCATCGCCGCCGGCGCGGACGGGCTGATCGTGGAGGTGCATAACGACCCTGCCCATGCCCTGTGCGACGGGCAGCAGTCCCTGACCCCCGAAAAGTTCGCCCAGCTGATGGACAAGTCCTCTGCCCTGGTGGAACTGATGGGCAAGAAGTTGGTTAGATGAGTTGTGGGCGGACACAGAGGTCCGCCCCTACACAACACAAACAGAAGGTGTTCTGATATGAAAGCGCTCACTGTGGCCCTGCCGGGTCGGGAATATGATATCAAAATCGAAACGGGGCTGCTGGACAAGGCGGGGGCGTGCTGTCGCGCCGTGCTGCCCAAGGCAAAGCGCGTGGCCGTCGTTACCGACAGCAATGTGGCGCCCCTGTATCTGCAGCGGGTGTACAATTCCCTGAAACTGGCCGGTTTCGCCGTGGAGGGCATCGTTGTGCCTGCCGGGGAAAGCTCCAAGAGCATGGAGATGTTGGGTCAGCTCTATGACCAAATGCTGGCCTTTGGCCTGAGCCGCACCGACGCCGTGGTGGCGCTGGGCGGCGGCGTGGTGGGCGATCTGGCAGGCTTTGCCGCCGCCACTGTGCTGCGGGGTGTGGACTATGTCCAGATCCCGACCACCCTGCTGGCGCAGGTGGACTCCTCGGTGGGAGGCAAGGTGGCCATCGACCTGCCTGCTGGGAAAAATCTGGCCGGAGCCTTCTGGCAGCCCAAGCTGGTGCTGATGGATCCTGCGTGCCTGACCACCCTGTCCGAACGCATTTTCTCCGACGGCATGGCGGAGGTCATCAAATACGGCTGCATCCGGGACGCGGATTTTTTTCGGCTGCTGCTGGACTGCGGTGGGCGCGCCGGCGTGATGGAGCACATCGAGCAGGTGCTGTATACTTGCTGCGACATGAAACGCCGGGTGGTGCTGAATGACGAGCGTGACACCGGCGAACGCATGGTTTTGAATTTCGGCCATACGGTCGGTCACGCCTTTGAGTTGGCCGGACACTATGAAACATGGACGCACGGACAGGCGGTGGCGGTGGGTATGCTCTGGGCGGCCGCGCTGGGCGAGCGGTTGGGCGTTACCCCGGCCGGAACGGGAGCGGATATCCGCCGGGCACTGGAAATGTACCACCTGCCTGCCGAAATTCCCTGTGAATGGGAGACGATGGTGGAGGCCGTTGGTCTGGACAAAAAGCGCGCCGGGGAAGGCATCTCCTTTGTGCTGCTGGAGCAGCTGGGCTGCGCCGTGCCGGTGAAAATGGATACCAACCGGCTGCTGGACGAACTCAAACAGCTTTACGAAGGGTGAGAAGATGAATATCACCATTCAACCAACTTTGTTAAACGGCGGCATCACTCCGCCGCCTTCCAAGTCACAGGCGCACCGGGCGGTCATTGCCGCTGCCCTTTCCGGTGGGGTGAGTACGCTGGGCAATCTGACCCCATCTCAGGACATCGCCGCCACGCTGACCTGTATGACCGCTATGGGCGCGGGGGTGGAGGAGCTTGGAATGAATCGGGTGCGCGTCCACGGTCTGGGACGCTCCATTCCCCGGACCGCCGACCATCGGATTTGCTTTGACTGCGGCGAGTCCGGCTCTACCCTGCGTTTTTTGATCCCCATCGCCCTTGCGGTGGCAGGGGGCGGAGAGTTTACCGGTCATGGCCGGCTGATGGAGCGCCCCCAAACGCCTTATTTCCACCTGTTTGACGAAAAAGGCATCGCTTACCGACAAAAAGACGGCGTACTTACTGTGAAGGGCGTGCTGAAGCCGGGGACATACTGCCTGCCCGGCAATGTGTCCAGCCAGTTTATCACCGGGCTGCTGTATGCACTGCCTGTGCTGGAGGGGGACAGCGAGATCGTGCTGACCACGCCTCTGGAGTCCGAGGGCTATGTGGACATGACGCTGGAGGTGCTGGCGCAGTTCGGCGTCCGGGTGGAGCGGGAAGAAAACCGCTTTCTTGTGCCCGGTGGGCAGCATTACCAAAGCCGGGACACGGACATGGAGGCGGACTGGTCGCAGGCGGCCTTCTGGTACGCTGCCCGGGTGCTGGGCAGCGGTGTGGATATTTTGGGCATGAACGAAACCTCCCGGCAGGGGGACAGGTGCGTCGCAGCCTGTTGCGAAAAACTCGCACAAGGCGGCGATGTGACCCTGGATGTGTCCCAATGTCCCGACCTAGTGCCTGCGCTGGCCGCTATGGCGGCGGTGCGGCAGGGGACGACGCGCATCGTCAATGCGGCCCGTCTTCGCATCAAGGAGAGCGACCGCCTTGCCGCTGTCACTCATGTGCTGAGCAAGCTGGGCGCGGATGTGACCGAGCAGCCGGGGGGATTGACCATCGTGGGCAGGGCGGTTCTTGCCGGCGGTGTGTGCGTGGACAGCCACAACGACCACCGCATCGCCATGATGGCGGCCATTGCCGCCACCTGCTGCCAACAGCCTGTCACGGTTTTGGGGGCGCAGTGTGTGGCAAAATCCTATCCCGGTTTTTGGAAGGACTATGAGCAACTGGGCGGAATTATCATCATAGAGCAGGAGTAAATTGCCATGAAATACAGTATTTTCGGCGAATCCCACGGCCCGGCCATCGGCGTGGTGCTGGAGGGTGTGCCTGCAGGGCTGCGGCTGGATATGGCGGCCATTCAAAAGGAAATGGATCGGCGCAGACCGGGCAAGGATGCCCTGTCCACCGCCCGCAAGGAAGGGGATGTGCCCGAGATCCTGTCCGGCGTGTTTGAAGGAAAGACCACCGGTACACCCCTTTGTGCCCTCATCCGCAATACGGACGCCCACTCCGGGGACTACGCCGCCATCAAGGAGCTGGCCCGCCCGGGCCACGCAGACTATCCTGCCCGTGTGCGCTACGAGGGGTGCAACGACTACCGGGGGGGCGGTCACTTCTCCGGGCGGCTGACCGCGCCGCTGGTCTTTGCCGGGGCGGTGGCCAAGCAGATTTTGGCTGGGAAGAACATCGCTGTGGGCGCGCATATCAGCAGCATCTACGGCATCAATGACGCGGTGGCGGAGGATATGGACAGCCTGCTCGCCGTGGCGGAGAAAGACTTCCCTGTGCTGGATGACGCGGCAGGGCAGCAGATGCAGGATGCCATTCTGGAGGCGAAAAACGAGCAGGACAGCGTGGGCGGCAGCATCGAGTGCATGGTGTTCGGCCTGCCTGCCGGGCTGGGTGACCCGGACTTCGGGCGCAATGCGGAGGGCATCTTTGCCCAGCATCTGTTTGCCGTCCCGGCGGTCAAGGCGGTGGGCTTCGGCGCAGGAGCGGCATTCTCCCTCATGCGCGGCTCCGAGGCCAATGACCCTCTCTATGTGGATGACGACGGCTCGGTCAAGGCGGAGCAGAACAACGCCGGGGGCATCAACGGCGGCATCACCAACGGCATGCCGCTGGTCTTTGAGGTGACCATGCGCCCCACCCCCTCCATCGCTCGCACCCAGTTCACCGTTGATATGGAAAAAATGGAGAATGCCCAGCTGGAGCTGCACGGACGGCACGACCCCTGTGTGGTACACCGTGCCGTTCCGGTCATTGAGGCGGCCGCGGCGCTGGCCACCTGCGAATTGATGGGGATTTAAGAAAAGAAGGTGTCCTTATGGACGAGTTGAAGCAATATCGCGATCAAATTGATACCATCGACCGCCAGCTGGCCGAGCTGTTCCAGCAGCGCATGGATGTGGTGGACAAGGTGGGGCAGTACAAGCTGGAGCGCAGTCTGCCCGTACTGGATGCCAAACGCGAGCAGGAGGTGCTGGCGGCCAAGGCCGCCCTTGCCCGGGACGAGGCCATGAGCGCTGACCTTGCTGCCCTGTTTGAACATCTGATGGCGGTCAGCCGCCGCCGTCAGCGCAAGCTGATTCGGGAGACGGGGGACGACCCTGCCTACCAACGGTGTCAGCGTGCCCTTGCCGCCGCCCGAACGCCCATCGACCGCCCCCGGGTGGCCTATCAGGGGGTGGCCGGTGCGTACAGCGAGATGGCGTGCATCAACTTTTTCGGGGACGCGGCGGAAAATATTGGTCTGGAGCAATTTGAGGATGTATTTCAAGCCTTAAAGACGGGGGCGGCGGACTATGCCGTGCTGCCCATCGAAAACTCCACCAGCGGCGCCATCCGTCAAGTGTACGACCTGATGAGCGAATATGAATGTTACATCGTGGGTGAGACCACTGTGAAGGTGGAGCACTGTCTCATGGCGCCCAAGGGGGCCACGCTGGACACCATCACCCATGTTTACTCCCACGAACAGGGGCTGTTCCAGTCCGACCGCTTTCTCAATACGCATCCCGACTGGGTGCAGGTGCCCTGTGCGGACACCGCCGGAGCGGGACAGTATGTGGCCCAAACCGGGGATGTGACCAAGGCGGCCATCGGCTCGGAGCGGGCAGCACAGCTGTACGGCCTTGACATTCTGGTCAGGGGCACCAATCACAATGCCAACAACACCACTCGCTTTGTGGTGGTCTCTCCGGCGATGGAGCTGCGAGAGGGTGCGGATAAAATCAGCACCGTTTTCTCTTTGCCCCATGAGGCAGGCAGTCTGCACCGCATCATGACCATCTTTGCCGTCAACGGGCTGAACATGACCAAGCTGGAGTCCCGACCCATGCCCGGACACAGCTGGGAGTATATGTTCTTTTTGGAATTTAACGGCAGCCTGCTGGCCCCGGACATGGACGGCATCCTCCGGGAGCTGTCCCAGACGGCGGCAGACTTCCGGGTGCTGGGCAACTTTGTGTCCAACCTGTGAGGGGGCATACGATGAAGAAAAACATTGTACTCATCGGCTTGCCAGGCTGCGGCAAGTCCGCCGTGGGGAGGGAGCTGGCCACGCTGCTGCATATGGTGCTGGTGGACACCGACCAGATGGTGGAGCAGGCGGACGGGCGCACCATTGCGGACATTTTCGCTCAGGAGGGTGAGGCTGCCTTTCGGGATAAGGAGACCGCGGCGGCAAAGCGGGCTTCGTCCATGGAGGGGGTCATCATCGCCACCGGGGGCGGCATGGTACTGCAAGAGGAAAATATGCAGGCGCTGCAGGAGCGGGGCATCGTCTTTTTCCGCGACCGGGCGCCGGGTGACATTCTGGGTGAGGATCTGAGCGACCGCCCCTTACTCAGTGGGGACAAGCAGCGCATTTACCATTTGTATGAACAGCGCATTGGCCTGTACCGCAAATACGCCCACTACACCATTTCGGACACCCACACCGCCAAGGAGGCGGCGGCGCGCATCGCCGCCATCTATAAGAAGGAGTGCGGACAATGAAATTTCTCATCATCAACGGCCCCAACCTGAACCTGCTGGGCAAGCGGGAACCGGGCATCTACGGCGAGCAGAGCTACGACGCGCTGTGCGCCATGATCCGGGAACACGCCGAAAAAAATGCCTCCCGGGCCGACTTTTTCCAGTCCAACCATGAGGGTGCGATCATTGATGCCATCCACGCCGCCGACGGCGTGTACGATGCCATCATCATCAACCCGGCCGCCTATACCCATTACAGCTACGCCATTCTGGACGCCCTCAAGGCGGTCAGCGTGCCTGCCTATGAGGTGCATATCTCCCACATTGACCAAAGGGAGAGCTTTCGTGCCGTTTCCGTCACCGCCCCGGCCTGTGTGGGTCAGCTGTACGGACACGGATTTGCAGGCTATCTCATGGCCATGGACTATTTTCTGGAGGGTGGGAAATGAGGAAGCTGTGTGTCATCGGCGACCCCATTGCACACTCCAAATCTCCGGTCATTCAAAACGCCATGCTCCGTGCGGCAGGGCTGGAGGGGGAGTACACCGCCTGCCGCGTGGCAGGTACGGACACCGCCGGCTGGCTGGAACGGGCCAAAAGGGAAGTGTATGACGGGTTCAACGCCACCATGCCCCATAAGGAGAACCTTGTTTCGCTGATGGACTGGCTGTCGGAGGATGCCCGGCGGCTTGGCGCGGTGAATACCGTGTGCATCCGTGAAGGGAAGGCGTGCGGCTACAACACCGATGGCGCCGGTTTTTTGCAGGCTCTGCGTGAGGCGGACATGGACCCTACCGGCAAGACCGTTCTGGTGCTGGGCGCCGGCGGTGCGGCCAAGGCGGTGGTGGCCAAGCTGGCTCAGGCCGGGGCGGCAGACATCGCGGTGGCCAACCGCACCCTGTCCCGGGCGCAGCAGGTGTGTCGGGTGGACGGGCAGGCGGTGGCGCACCCGGCGGACTTTGCGCCGGAAACCCTGTGCCGCCTTGCCCGGGACTGCGGCCTTGTGGTCAACTGCACCAGCCTTGGCATGACGGGTACGCAGGGAAACTTTGCCGACCTGTCCTTTCTGGAACAGCTGTCCCCCGGTGCGGGCGTGTTCGACCTGATATACAGTCCCCCCTGCACCCCGTTGCTCCAACGCGCGCAGCAGCTGGGGCTGAACACCGCCAACGGACTTGGAATGCTCGTCTGGCAGGCGGTGTTCGCGCTGGAGCAGTTCACACAGACCAAGCTGGACGGCGCGGCCATGGCTGCCGCCGCCCGCAAAGCATTGGAGGAGAGTTTATGAGCGCAGTACTCATCACCGGCGCGTCCCGGGGTATCGGGGCGGCCACCGCCCGTCTGTTCGCCCAAAAGGGCTGGGATGTGGCCATCAACTACAACAAAAGTGAGGGTGCGGCCAAGGCGCTGGCGGAAGAGTTGACCGGGCTGGGCGTGCGCGCCTGTGCCATCGGTGCGGATGTGTCCGACCCGGCACAGGCGGCCGGGCTGGTGGAGCGCGCGGTGGCGCAGCTGGGTGGACTGGACGCACTGGTGTGCAACGCCGGGGTGGCTCTGCCCCAGCAGCTGGTCACCGACACCACCGACGCGCAGTGGCGGCAGGTTTTTTCCACCAATGTGGACGGTGCGTTTTATACTATCCGCGCCGCCACCCCCCATTTTGTGCGTGCCAAGGCCGGGCGCATCGTCACCCTGTCCTCCATGTGGGGGATGACGGGCGGCTCCTGTGAGGTGGCCTATTCCGCCTCCAAGGGGGCGGTCATCGCCATGACCCGGGCGCTGGCCAAGGAGCTTGGCCCTTCCGGTGTGGCGGTCAACTGCGTGTCCCCCGGCGTCATCGCCACGGACATGAACGCCCATCTGGACGAGCAGAGCATGGAGCAGCTGCGGCAGGAAATTCCGCTGGAACGGCTTGGGACACCGGAAGATGTGGCCGCTGCCATCTGGTTTTTGTGCGCCGAGGCCCCCTTTGTCACCGGGCAGGTGCTTTCCTGCTGCGGCGGCATGGTGATTTGAAACCCATAAACCGTACACCCCGAACCTTTTTCATGGGTTTGGGGTGTTTTTTTGCCAATTTATGAAAATGCGTAAATAAAATGTGAATAATTCCGGAAGGGGCGTTGACAGGAAAGAAATCGGGGATTATAGTGTGTTTATAGACTATAAAAGTCGGTTTTGTGCAAACCGAAGGAAAACAGGAGGCGTTATCTATGGAGCAGGCACGGCAGCTGCTGCGGGTGTATCTGCGCGTTTCTCAGCTGATCTCCCGCCAGTTCCGCAGCTATTTCAGCCGGCAGGATCTCACCTTCCCTCAGGCCATGGTACTCACCGCGCTGGGTGAGGAGGGCGAAATGCCCATCAGCCAGTTGGCCCAATGCACCGGAAGTACCAACAGCACCGTGTCCGGCATCGTGGACCGGCTGGAGCGCATGGGGCTTGTCAAGCGTGTGCGTTCCGAGCAGGATCGCCGGGTGATCTATGTGGCGCTGACCGAGTCTTCCCGCGCCATGGAGCGTGCGGTGGAACCGGATGTAAACGCGCAGATGAGCCGTATGCTCACCGATCTGACGGCGCAGGAGCTGGAAAAAATCCGGGGCGCGCTGGAAACGCTGGAGCGGGTGCTGGACAAAGAAGCGCAGCAGGAGTAATTCCTTTCCCCCAAGCGCTGCAACATTTGGGCGGCGTGGGGAATACTTTCTGCAGCAGTGTAAATTTATTTACGAGTATGAGGAAACGGAGGGATACCATGTTCAGGCGACGCAGCGGCGGCTATCAGGGGCGTTTTGCGGCTCAGCGGGCGACCCGGCGGCTCATGCTGGCACTGACATGCGTATTGGTGCTGGTGATCGCGGGGCTGGCCGTCGGGCAGCGCTGGGTGATCTATACCGACGAGGGTGTGCGCTTTCAGCCCCCTTTTCTGACCCCCTCCGAAGCCGTACCCCCTAAGGTGGATGTCAGCGTGCAGGTGCAGGCAGGCGCACCCATGCCTGTGCCGTCGACACAGACTGTGGCGCGTACCCGTGCCCTTTGGGTGACGGCGGACGCGCTGGAACAGGATGGGCTGCAGGCGCTGGAGAGCGTCGGTGCGGACACAGCGGTGCTGGATATGAAGGGCGCGGACGGGCGGCTGGGCTATGTGTCCTATCAAAGCCTTGCTGCCGCCGGCAACGGGGACTCCGACCGGGTGATCTCCCTGCTGGCGCAGCTGCGCTCGGAGGGGGTGCGTACCGTGGCGTGCATCTCCTGCTTCCGGGATGAGCAGCTGGCCGCAGACGGCTGGCTCGACCCCGGGGACGAGGCGGTGGCGGACTATCTTTCCGGGATAGCGGCAGAGCTGGCGCGTATGGGCTTTGACGAGATATTGCTGGAGCATTGGCAGGCGCCTGACGCCGATCAAGAAGATACTGTGGAATTTTTGCGTCGGGTGACGCTGGCGCTGGAGGATACCGGCGCGGTGCTGTCCCTGCTGGGCGACGGGCCTGCCCCTGTGGAACTGACCGGACGCATCTGGTCGGCAACGGGGGAGGGAGCGGTGCAGATCCGCACCCAGCCCTTTGACCCCTCCGGTGCGCTCCATCAGGCTGTTCGCAGTGCCGGAACGCAGACAGACAAGATGTAAAAATGCGCAAAAACGATCCGCCGCCGGTTTTCGGCGGCGGATTTTAATTTTTCGCCCAGGACGCGGAGACACAAAATATTCCATATCAGACACAAAATGAGACTACATATACGCCTTGCAAGGGAATAGGGGAAAAGTATAGCAAAAAGCGCATACCATATCGGCTTTTTCGCTATTGACTAAGTGGGTGTAATGCGATAAAGTATGTATGGGGTTGTGGGATTATTTTGTCCGTTTTTATGGGCGAAGCCCATTTCAACAAATATACATTTAAGGAGGAACCACACATGAAAAACATGAAGCGCGCTCTCAGTCTGGTGCTGGCCATGGTCATGCTGCTCGGCATGATGGTCATTCCCACCGGCGCTGCGGGCAACTTCAAGGACGCGGCTGAAATCAATTATGATGAAGCAGTGGAAGTCACGTCCGGCCTTGGACTGTTTGCCGGTGCTGACGGCAACTTTATGCCCAAAGGCACCGTCACCCGTGCCCAGATGGCCACGATCATCGTTAAGATGTTCCATGGCTCTCAGGCTAATGCTGATACCTTTAAGCGGCTGAATGGCAGCTTTTCCGACATCGCCAGCTTCGAGGGCGGTTGGGCGGAAGGCTACATCAACTGGTGTGCCAGCATGGGTGCCGTGGCCGGCTATGGTGACGGTACCTTCAAGCCCGGTCAGGCTGTGACCACCGCCGAGGCGGTGACCATGATCATCAACGCCATGGGCATTGACGCCGGTGAGGGTCAGTGGCCTCTGACCGTGATGGCTAAGGCCGACGAGCTGAAGCTGTTTAAGGATCTGTCTCCCAAGCCTGATACCAACAAGGCCCTCACCCGTGAGGAGCTGGCTGTCATTTCGCTCAATGCCATTATGTACAGCCCTGATGGTCGGGCTACTTATGAGTACAATGGCGAAGTTTACAGCAAATACATGGATGCCTATCTGGCCGCCGGTCGAAACAGCGGCCTGGTCAATGTCGCCAAGAACGGTTCTCTGGCCAGCGATGTATTCGGCCTGAAGACCGCGGAAGGCTTCATCACCGGCAACCAGGACACCGGTCTGGAGTATACCGAGGTGAAGGGCTTCATCGAAGGCGAGGTAGCGACCTACCAGTTCGCCATCGAGTCCGATCTGGATGACATCGGCCACTATGTTACCGTGTACTACTCCGAGCAGTACACCGAGGATCGTCCCGGTCTGACCTACTCCATCGTGGACGAGAGCACCGTGGCTGTGGTGGTGGATGAGCCCATTACCAGCCGCACGAAGTATCGCGCTGCCTTCGACAGCAGCAAGGTCCCTGTGGCGGCAAACGGCTTCTGGTTTGACGACGAGTACAACCCCACCGCGAAGCTGGGCAACATGGCCGCGGCCATTACTGACGGCAATGGTGCCTATGCCGCGGGCGACAGCTACTACGTGCCCACCGGTACCTACATTATCTATAACAACGAGATCGTGGCCTATCTGAAGCCTGCCACCGTCTACGTCTCCCGCGTGGTCAGCATCGTGACCAACGCCGAGGAGGAAGAGGTCACGCTTCTGGGCGTGGACGGCGTGCTGTACAACAGCGAGGACAACGACCAGATCCAGGAGTACGCGGGCATGAAGGCCCAGGACTACATTACCTACGTCAAGGCTCAGGATCAGTACGTCCTCAGCCGCGTTGACGTGGTTCGCGGTAAAATCAGCGATATCTTGAAAGACGATCAGGGCCGTCAGGTGCTGAACGTGAACGGCACCAAGTACACCGCCTTCACCGCCTTCCCCGGCACCGACGCCACCGACCGTGTCCAGGCCATCAACACCAGCGGCTTCGACTACACTGCCAACTACGACGTCTACGTTGCCGGTGACAAGTTCCTCTTCTGCCAGGTGGCCTCCGGCGGCCTGAATCTGGACGATGTCGTCTTCATTCTT
>JAGBTC010000303.1 GCA_017631545.1 Oscillospiraceae bacterium | reverse complement strand
CGACCACCTGCTGCTGCACGCGTTAAAGGTCAACAAGACCGGCGGCGGTGAGACCCACCAGGCCGGCGCTGAGCAGTTCCGCCCCCGGCTGACCTTCGAGGTCCGCTGGTGCCAGGTCCTGGAGGACGTGGTTCACAGTCCTCAGCTGTACCGCATCAAGTACCGGGGCCGGACCTACAACATCAAGGACTACGACGATTTTATGGAGCAGCACCGCACTGTGCAGCTGGTGGGTGAGGCATATGGCTAAGAGCGTCAAGCCTGAGGCCCTGGGCGGCGCCATCGCGCGGGAGCTGACCGTCTACCACCAGGACGTCACCGAAAAGGTCAAAAAGCTGACAGAAAAGGCAGCGAAGGACCTGGTGAAGAAAACGAAGGCGACCGCACCGTCCAGGCACCGCGGCAGCTTTAAGGCCAATATCTCCAGCAAGAAAGTGCGGGAGGGCCTGAACGGTGCCACCCATGCCTGGTATGTCAAGGCGCCGGACTACCGCCTGACCCACCTGCTGGTGCATGGCCACGCGACCAGAGACGGCGGACGCACAAGGGCCGACCCCTTCCTGGCGAACGCCCTGGGCGAGGTGCTGCCCAATTATGAAAATGACGTAAAGGAGGCTATAAAAAATGGTTAAAGAGATCCTGACCGCCGCAGGCATCAAAGAGCGCGGCAGTCGTTTCGTAAAACCCCCCGCGGAGACCTACGCCGTGTGGATGGATGACATCACCACGGACGGCCCCGACGGTATGCCTCCCGTTATTTTCACCCACGCCATCACGGTGGAGCTGTACGCACTCCGCCCGGATCCGACTGCTGAGGCGGCGCTGGAGGCCGAAATGACAGCCCGAGGGCTGCACTGGACCAAACAGGCCCGCTACTGGATCCAGTCGGAGGGAATGTATCAAACTATTTACGAATTTACTTACATTGAGAAAAGGAGGGCTTAACCGATGGCTAAGCGCGACAAGAAAACCATCACCCTGGGCTCCGGTAAGATCTACCTGGTGGACTTCTCTGACACCATGCCCGAGGTGGACACCATCTGCCAGGACGACAACCTGCTGGGCTACATTAAGGGCGGTGCCGCCCTGGAGTACACCCAGGAGACCTACGAGGAAAAGGACGACCTGGGCTACGTTTCCAAGATCATCACCACCAGCGAGGAGGCGCTGCTCAAGTGCGGCCTGCTGACCTGGAACGGCGACACCCTGACCAAGCTGATCGACCGCTGCAAGACCACCACCGCGGCCGGTAAGCGTACCACCAAAATCGGCGGCGCCGGTAACGCCCAGGGCGGTTACTACGCCATTTGTTTCTTCCATGAGGACAAGGTGGACGGCAACCTGTGGATCGTCATTAAGGGCCGCAACACTGCCGGCGCTACCCTGACCTTCGCACCTGAGGAAGGCACTGTGGTGGAGCCTGAGTTCAAGGCACTGCCCCACGATGAAGCTGGTACCCTTGTCCAGCTGATCGAGGAAGTCCCTGCGACTTAATCCCACAACTTTGACAGCGGAGCCGCTTGGCTCCGCTGTCTGACTTTATAGGAGGACGCAACCAATGGCGAAAGTATTGGATTTGAATAATGCCCAGCGCCCCACGCTGGAAGTCATCCTCATGGACGACGACCGCACACTGCTGCGGGTAACCACCCCCACGGAAGCGGTCATTAACGAGTTCGAGAACCTGCTGCCGGAGCTGGGCAAAGTCCAGCAGGGCGACCGCAGCGCTGTCGACCTCATCTACGACCTGACCGCGAAGATCCTGAGTTGTAACCGCGATTTTATCAAGGTAACCGCTGAGGAGCTGCGCGGTAAGTACCGCATGGACCTGGAAACCGCCATTATTTTCTGGG
>JAGBTC010000302.1 GCA_017631545.1 Oscillospiraceae bacterium | reverse complement strand
TTTGGTGCGCCTGAAGGGACTCGAACCCACACGCTGAAAGCACGAGAACCTAAATCTCGCATGTCTACCAATTCCATCACAGGCGCATATGAACGGTGGGAAACCACCGTTTTTTATGATACACGCAGGAGGGATAAAAGTCAACCGTGCGGCTTACCGCCCGGACAGGTCAAGGGAGAGGTGGCAGCAGGAGGCTACCTGCATGGCGTCGAAATAACGCTCCTCCAGCGGAATCCAAAGCTGCTCAAACCGGGCAAGACACCCCTCGCCGTCCCGGGCCAGCAGGCGCGCTCTGCGGCTGTCCCAATCGGCGTGCGCCCAGATGCGAAGGTCATAAGCATCGCGCAGATCCTCACGCAGACAATAGCTGCCCTCCACCACGGTCAGGGGGGCAGCGGGGACGGCCACAGGGGCGTCAAACGCCTGTTGCTGACAGTTCCACGGGCGGTAGGAAAAATCCTCCCCGGTGACCATGGGGGCAAGTACCTCGGCGGCAAAACGCTCGTAGTCCACATTGCCGCCCGGCTGCTCCAACCGCTGGGGGGTACGCTGCTCCGGGCGCAGGAAAAAGTCGTCCATGTGGATAAGGGGGCAGCGGTAAATGTCCGCCAGCGCCTTGCCCAGCGTGGACTTTCCCGAGGCGCAGGGGCCGTCGATGGCCACGCGCAGACGGGCGTCTTTATCCCGTGCGCGGTCAATGGCGGCCAAGAGGGGGGTGATGTTTACATAATACTGTTTCACGATGCGGTAGGCGGGGGAATAACGCTCGCGAAAGCGGTCAGTGTGGCTGACCATGGGGAGGCCTTGGGCGCGATAGGCGGCAAGGTATGCCTCCACCTGCTCCGGGGGGAGGGGGAGTGCGCGCACCAGCTCCAGTGCGCGCTTCAATCCATCCGGGTCGGGTGTAACCTCTTGTGCCGAGAGGAAAAACAGCCGGGTGACCGTGTCCGGGGAGAGACCCAGTGCCTTGCAGCCACCCAGATGCAGCCGGCACAGCCCACCGCCCAGCGCAGTGAACAGGGGGGCGGAGGGGTCAGCACGGACCGCGTCCCACTCCTCACGCAGCCGCACGGCGGCTGCCGCCTCGTCCGTGAGCAGATGTCCCGGCCCCATAAAGCGCTGATAGAGGAACTTGACCGCGTCCTGCGCAGTCAACTCCGGGTAGTTGACATAATGTTCCTGCAAGAGATGTTTAAGCTGATTCATGCGTCTGTGTTTACAAGGCGGTTGTTTGCCTTGTGCAGGGCAAACACGATGGCAGGGATGGCCACCAGCTGCAGCACGATGCCGGGAACGGCGTTGGTAAACGCGCCGGCCACAAAGGCGGCGAAGGTGAAGGTGCCGCCGCGCAGTGTGATCAGCGCCATCACCACGCCCCAGAGGATCCGCCCGCTCACCATGGCGCAGATCAGCGCGGCGTAAATGCCGCCCAGAGATTTGGGCAGCCGGCGGTACAGTAAGCCGGAAACAAAGCCGTAAGCGCCCAGCTCAAAGGCCATGGCCACGGCGGTGGGGAACATGGGAGGAAAGCCGCCGGTGAGGATCGAGCGCATCACCGGCGCGATCAGACCCACCACCAGACCCCAGGGTGCGCCGCACACAAAGCCACACAGCAGCACGGGAATGTGCATGGGCAGCAGCATGGCACCGATTTGGGGGATGTTGCCGGTAAAGTAGGGGAGCACATAGCTCAGCGCCAGAAACAGGGCGGCCAGAACCATGTTTTTAATGTGTTTATTCGCGGTCATAGAAAGCAATCCTTTCCGTTTACAAAAATACCACGAAGCCGTGGTAGACCCTTGGGGTCGTGTCATACCTTCGTGGTATTGTTTCGCGGTTATAAAGGGGACTGTGCTGACTTCAGTCAGCGATTGAGGAAAGTATAGCAGAATTTGCCGCCGGGGTCAAGACTCTGTGACCTGCTTGCCGCACATGTGCTCCGGTAC